>CAZMEG010000307.1:0-4937 GCA_964565205.1 uncultured Cytophagia bacterium | reverse complement strand
GAGACGCCTTCGCGCTAGACTCTTTTCACCCTCTCTTCAACTGTTTATTTCACCTGTATATTCTTCCAACTCACCCCCTGAATCAGGACTTTAACCCAAGAAATTCAGCATAGCGTGTTAGAACATTTATGATGGGCTCTAACTTTCCGCTCTTAACTGATTTACAAAAATATGCGCCTGCCGAATGGGTTCGGGAATTCGATACTTTTTCACAGAGCTTAAAATAATTCGCAGGCTATTTGGTAAATCTATTTTATACCCCGGGGAAATAAAAACGGGCCTAACATTTGTCCGGGTACGTAAGGCGGCGCCTACCACTTTCCCTTCATAGTTTATTAGCGAATAAGCCCCTTTACTATTTTCTACTTCCTTGTAAGTCCCTACCAGGTTTTTCTTAGCACAACCAATGGCTGGTAAGTTCAGCCACATGCCCATGTGAGAGGCCAGACCAAAACCACGGGGATGAGCTATACCATGCCCATCAAAAATCGCCACATCAGGTGTGCTTCGTAATTTGGCAAAGGCCTCAAGCAAAACAGGTGACTCACGAAATGAGAGCAATCCTGGAATATAAGGAAAATTAACCTGAGATTTATATGAAGCTTGCTCTATTATTTGAAGATCGGGAAATTTCATTACCACTACGCCGGCAAAAACTTCCTTACTGCCCTTAACATAAGAGGCATCTGCACCGGCAATTAAATTAATCTCAACAGGCGGAAATTCCAGAACCAGTTGTCTGGCAAGTTCGATCTGAAGGTTACGAGCTTCCCGATAACTGGAAGGCCACCGATGAAGTTTCCGAATCCGCATCCGTCATCTTATCTGGATCTTTTTTAACAACTTCACCGTTTGAGTGCGTCCGGATATTTTTACTTCATAAGTATCGGGCTTTAAATTTTTTAGAGTGCAAACCTGTTCGAATGGTACCAGCATCTGCGCTACTATTTTCGTTGGATCATATTTAGCCAGTGGGGTAATTTCAATGACATGATCCTTTACCTGAATATCAAAGCGTTCGAATTCATAAGCAGGAGAAGGCAAATGGCCTCTAATTTTAATTTGGACTGTTTTCCCAACAATTTTTACAGTTTCTGGAGTAATTTCTTCCACATAAATTTTCTGCAGGTTTTTTCCTTCCACGGGCTTTTCCCTTTTACCTGCTGCACATCCCCATGCCATTATTGTGAAAATTAAAAATAAATATTTAACAATCTTGAATCTCTTCATTTTTACCAGTTTATGAATAGGAATCTAACAATTAATTACACTTAGATTGTTTTAATTCCTGTAAAATCTGGCGATGAGTTTTGAAAGCGATATCTTCAGGCAAATTATCCAGTGTAAAAAATTTAGCTTCAATGGCATCGTCTCCCGCCTTTAATTGTCCACCAAGAATCTCGCCCCAGTAAACAATTAAAACCACATGGTTTCTGGGATCATCATGAGCACTGTAAACGCCATAAATATTTCTTAACTGGATATCCAGATTGGTCTCTTCTTTAACCTCTCGAATAGCCGTCTCCTGCACAGTTTCATAATATTCTACAAAACCAGCCGGAAGACTCCAGTATCCAGAGCGAGGTTCATATTTACGCTTCACCAGCAAAACCTGACCATTTGAGAGTAACAAAACAGCCACGGCCGGGGTAGGATTTAAATAAAAAATAAAACCACATTTGCTGCAAACCAGGCGTTCCACAGAATCTAAAATTCGTGTAGTCAATGCTCCCGCACATTTTGGACAAAATTTAAAATCACGATGCAGTTGGTTCATGATTTATTCCTTAGCTTGTTTGAGAAAATCTTCAATGCCTTTAACAATGGCATCCGCAACTTTATCAGGATAATCGGCCGATTTAATTAGCATTTCTTCTTCTGGATGCATAATAAAAGCTGGCTCTATCAGTACGGCCGGCATCTGAGGCGGTCGACAGAGGGTTAGATTATCATAATAGAGATCAAAATTTGGCAACTTTAATTTCTGCAAAAGACGCTTCTGAATGGCCACGGCCAGGGGTCGGCTCTGGGGATGATAGTAATAAGTACTGCTTCCCCGGCTCTTAAACGGATTGACTCCATCGGGAATGGCGTTGTGATGCACACTCAGGAGCAGGTCGGCCCCAAGCAAAGCCGCCATTTTGGGACGCACAGCCAGACTGGCGCCATAATTGCCATTTCGGGTTAAAAACACCGTGGCCCCCTTCTTTTCTAATTTGTTTTTTAAAGCCAGAGCTAACCGCAAATTGGCTTCCATTTCGGTAAGGCCTGTAGGGCCAATCGCCCCTAAATCCGGACCATGGCCAGGATCCACACAAATCAACAGATTTTTTAGCTTAAAAGATTCTGGCGGTTTTTTAATATCAAGTACTAAATCATTCCCTTCATAATGCGGGTTATATCCCCATTGTTGTTTGGTGTTAAGTTCAATATGGAGCTGATATACTGTATCGGTGCGCTGTTTCCAGTACAGATTTTTTATAAACGAATCGGTGAAATCATAGCGAATCCAATCGGTGTCTGAAATAGCTCCAAAAATGGTAACCACTAACTTTTGCGGATAATCATACTGCTCAATTTGAAACGGCAATCTTTCCTGCATGAAGATTTTCACCCGAACACAATTGGGCCTGTTGTTTGTCCTTACCACAGAAATAACACTGTGCGGAAAGTGTGTCCCTTCAGGGAGAATTTTAATATTTTGCTCTGGCACCCAGACACTTTGGGTTTCAGTAATTCGCGCACGCACATAATCACCTTTTTGGCCTGTAATCCACAGTTTTACGCCTTCCGGTAAAAACAGCAAATATCCAAGACCCGGCCCTGTCCGCGCAATGGTCAATTCTTGATTCAGTTGTCCAATTTTTGGAATGGAGTCACTTTTTACAGTCAATCTTCCGGGTGCCACGGCAGAGACCGTGATGCCATCGTTGCCTTTGAGTTCAAAAGTAATGGCCGCCCCGTGCAAAGTTAAGCCCTGTGGGATTTGTACAATTCCTGTGTAAATACCCTCCACGGGTGGAGTTTGCGTTTCTTTCCCCTCACCAAATACCGCTTCCCCCCAGTAAAATTCCCGTTGCGGAGGTTGTTCCACCATTGGGATATTTTTTTGAAATCCTTCAATGCTGAAAGTAGCCACTAAACCCGGCGTTCCCTTAAAAGCTACCTGTAAATATTCGCCAGCAGTCAGGGTAAGATTTTCATCAGGAATTAAATAGGAAGTATCAATAACTACGGTATCACGTGGTGTGGACATTAAATAGGGAACCACATAAACCCTGCGAAAAACTTCTACCGTATCCGTGGTGTTGAAAGCCACACAGTGAAAAATAAACGAATCGGGTTGTACAGGTACCATACCCAGAAAGGCTCCATTGGGGTACATTTTCACAGGCAAATCATTGACCCGAACGCGGGCCGAAGGGTCATTGACGGAGCCGAAGATAAACATGGAATCTTTAGGAGTAATTTTGAGATTCTCGCGTGGGTAAATAACCTTGAGAGACAGTTGGGCAAAACCTGATGAAAAAGGAATAAAGAGAGTTAGAAATAAATAAATAAAACGTCCTGTGCTCGAAATTATACTCATCTAACTTTCATGTTAAATAAGACTGAATCCTTCGGCTTCAACAGCACGAACATGCTCCATCAAAACATCTCGTGGGCATCTTTTTAAGAAAAATTTTAAAATTAGAAGTAAAATCACCAGGTCATCCACCTGACCGACCAACTGGAAAAAATCCGGAATAATATCAATTGGTGAAAACACGTAGAGTAGAGCCACCACCAGCAGAAACTTTAAATATAGCGGCACCCTCGGGTCTTTAAACAACCGGTAATACAATTTAATAAACTGAGGTAAATGAGCAATGATCTGAAAAAAATTTCGTGGATTTTTAATGCCTTCAATAACTAATTTTCTAAATCCAATCATATGGACAATTTCCAGAATTCAGAGCGCAATAGTATATTAACCTGTTCACCGGGATTTAATGACTGTTGCTCAGCAGAGACGACAATGAAGGAATTACTTTTTGCCAGCGCCATAATGTCAGCAGAACCTTTAGACGCAATCGGTTGCACGTAAAAATTTCCGTTGTTATAAGTTGTCTGAGCTGGATGATAATTTTCCCGGTTTGAGGAATTTTTAAAAGGTTGTTGTAAAACCCCTTTTACAAAACGATGACCAACAAATTCCAGACCCATCATTTTATATAAGGATAGCTTAACCAGAACTTCAAAAACTGTTGCAGCCGAAACTGGATTACCTGGTAATCCAAAAACGACGGCATTTTTGTGGCGTGCAAACACCGTGGGTTTTCCGGGTTTTATTTTAACTTTGTTGAAATAAATCTTCAAACCTAATTTTGTAAAGACATCTTCTACCAGATCCAAGTCACCCATGGAAACTCCGCCGGTGATGAGTAACACATCACTTTCCAGACCTTTCTGAATTTTGGCAGTCAAGTCATCCAGATTGTCAGCGGCAATTTCCTGAATTTCCGCTGTTATGCCAAGTTCCAGCAGTTGATGATACAGGGTAAACCCGTTACTATTGCGTATCTGACCCGGTCCAGGCTTTTGATTCACAGGCACAAGCTCATCTCCCGTAACAAGAATAGAAACGCTTGGTTTTTTTATGACGGCTAAATTAGTTTTACCCACTGTTGCCAGAACACCAATAACGGCCGGTGAAATGAAGGTACCGTTGCTGAGAACCTTCTGCCCTTCCTGAATAATCTCTCCCTGCCAGGAAATATTTTTACCCGTTTCAATGGATTCCAGAATTTGGACGCGATGGTCATCGATGGGCTCTGTTTTTTCAACCATCTGAACACTATCAGCTCCCTCGGGTACAGGAGCTCCGGTCATAATCTTAGCAGCCTGCCCGGCTTGAATTTTAAAATCGGGATATTTTCCCGCAGGAATGAATCCTA
>CAZMEG010000306.1:3436-4938 GCA_964565205.1 uncultured Cytophagia bacterium | reverse complement strand
TCCTAGATGTTTTATTATTGTAGGATCTTCGTAGAGGATGTATAAAAGATGGTTTTGTTATTTCGGTTAATCAATTGAAGAGACGGTCAAAAGAGTCTAGCGCGAAGGCGTCTCGCCGAGTTCCTTGCAACAAGTTAGTGGCTATTCGTCCTCGGCGAGGACGCCTTCGGACTAGTTTTTTGAATTTCGAGAGTCTCGAAGAGATTTACTTTTGGACGAATCAAGAGGGAAGCTAAAAAATGAGCTTTTGCTTTTCTAAACTCATCCCCCAACCCCCTTCTCTTTTGGAAAAGAGAAGGGGGCTTTTTGGAGAACGAGGGCCTCTGATGGGTTTATTTAGGCCTCAATATTATTAATAAATTCTGAGTTTTGTGAAACCTTAAAGAATCAAAAACAGGAGGGAACGATGTTCAAGAAGGTTTTTATCAGCATTTATTTCACAATTATGATTTTTCAACCTCTTTTTGCGCAGAAAACAGATCAGCCCACTACACGAGAAATGAACTTGATCACCTGGCAGGAATTCAGGGAATGGGTACCTGAGAAAATTCAAACCGTTCTGCTACCGGTTGGCACGCTGGAGCCCCATGGGGTTTTGCCTAACGGTTCAGACAACCTGGCGCCGGAAGCTATGGCCAGAGCCCTGGCCGAACGCCTCAACGCCATGATTGCTCCCACCCTTAATTATGGGGTCACAGGAACGTTAAAAGCCTATCCAGGCGCCTTTGCTATCAGCCCTCAGGCTTATCGCTTATTTGTGAAAGATATCCTCCGAGGACTGGCTGACAACCAATTTAAAAATCTTATTGTGCTAAACGGGCATGGTGGACCACAAACCAGAATTTTACATGAAGTTGCTGATCAGGTCTCTGCCGAAAAGCATGTCCGAATCCTGGTGATTAACTGGTGGAGTTTGACCTCAGAAGAAACCTTCGCGGTGTTCGGGGAAAATGGTGGTCACGCTGGCAACAATGAAACTGCCTACATTCAAGCCATCGTACCACAATACGTGCATCCAGAACGGTATTCTAAGGATATGGCGACGGCATTCCCTCAGGGTAGTGCCTGGCATGCCGTACCCTTTCCCTCATCCATCGGTCTTTACCAGCAGGGACAGGGTTACCCAACCTTTGATTCCAAACAGGCCCGGGAATACTTCAAAAGAGTCAATGAGCGAGTGGCTAAACTCATTGAAGAGGTAATTCGCAAATGGGACATGGCAGGGTTGTAAGAATTTTAATATAAATCAGTATAGCCCAGGAAATTCTTTGTCATGCCATGGTGACTCGCCGAGCTTCATGCAACCATTTCGTGCCTGATGATCCTCGACGGGGACGCCTTCGTACTAAGTTTCTTAAGCTTTTTGAACCTCTACTATGAAAAGAGTTTTGATGCAAAGTTAGGGGAATTCTCGATTGCGTGTATTGCCGACGGAGCTTTTAGAAGCTGGTATTGCCCAACCTTTTCGGCCCGGATTCCAGTGGTATTGTAAAGAGGGTAAT
>CAZMEG010000306.1:0-3336 GCA_964565205.1 uncultured Cytophagia bacterium | reverse complement strand
TGGTATTGCCCAACCTTTTCGGCCCGGATTCCAGTGGTATTGTAAAGAGGGTAATAATGAATAACATGCGGTCTTTCCTGATCAACCAGAAAATGTTCTTTTAAATCCGGCATAGAGCGATATTCATCGGCTTTGTCACCTTTATCAAAATTTTTGGTAGACTCTGATAGAATTTCAAAGATAATCGAAGCATTACAAACAACATCTTCCCGGACTATACCATGATGTTTATAAAATTGTGGTTCACCACATATTACAATTACATCGGGATAAAACGCAGCCTGTTCGCTTATCCTTAATTGCATATCACTGGTTATCGAAAAGCATTTCCCGCGCAAACGGGAACGGATGTGTTCATTGATGTTATCTTTAATCATATTATGCTTAAAACTCCCCCCTGCCATTGCAAAAATTTTGCCCTGGTAGTACTCATATTTAACATTTTTCGCAGCATCAACGATTTCTAAAAACTGGTCATAAGTATAATAATCAGAAACAGGTTGAGGATAAGCGCTCATTGACTTCTCCCGCATTTTTTCAAATTTACTAAATTTATAATCTTAATTCAAGAACCTTAATCATTTCAACTCAGCCCATTTCCGGCCATCGCGTTCGATGAATTCATCGGCTTTATCCGGACCCCAGGTTCCGGCCCAGTAGGGGTGCACCGGTGTTTTCGATTTTTTCCAGCCTTCCAGAATGGGATCCACAAAGGCCCAGGCGGCTTCCACCTCATCATGGCGAATAAACAGGGTGCTGTCGCCAAGGAGAGCATCCAGGAGGAGTCGTTCATAGGCTTCGGGGGGTTCGGTATTAAAAACCCGGCTGTAACTGAACTCCATGTCGGTGGCCTGGAGAATCATTTTAGGCCCCGGCACTTTGAGCCCGAAGGTCAGGCGAATACCCTCATCGGGTTGAACACGCAGGGTAAGGGTATTGGGTTTCATGCGGTCCCCTTCTGCATGTCCTTCATGGTGCTGATGTCCGAAAAGCGCCAGCGGTGGATGTTTATATTCAATGATCACCTCGGTCATGCGTTTCGGCATGGCCTTGCCAGTACGCAAATAAAATGGCACATCTGCCCAGCGCCAGTTGTCAATGAATAGTTTCAATGCCACATAGGTTTCGGTGTTGGAATCAGGATTGACCCCCGGTTCAGAACGATAATTTGGAATCGATTGACCGTTGATGGTCCCGGCAATATACTGACCGCGAACGGTATAAAGTTCTACTTCTTCCGGAAGAATCAGCCGCAGCGATTTAAGAACCTTTACCTTCTCATCCCTTACAGCATTGGGCTCGAAAGAGGCCGGCGGTTCCATAGCTGTAAGGGCTAACAGTTGCAGCATGTGGTTTTGTACCATGTCACGCAATGCCCCGGCCTGGTCATAATAACCACCCCGACTACCCACATTCACCGATTCCGCTACGGTGATTTCTACATGATCCACGTAACGGCGATTCCATAAAGGTTCGAAGATACTGTTGCCAAAACGAAAAGCCATAATATTTTGCACGGTCTCCTTACCCAGATAGTGATCAATGCGATAAACCTGACTTTCATCCAGGGTTGCAAGAATTTCGCGATTGAGTGCTTTGGCCGACTCAAGGTCATGGCCAAAAGGTTTTTCTACGATGACCCTGCTCCAACGTTCAGAATCATGTGGATCGGCAATTAATCTGGCAGCTCCCAGCATGGAAATTATTTGTGCAAAAACTGAAGGGGGCGTGGATAAATAATAAAGTCGATTACCGGGTACATGGTTGAGGCCGCGTTTACGGTCCAGCTCATCCAACAATTTTTTAAGTTCTCTAAAACTTTGCGCTTCATCATAATTGCCGGATTGATAATACAATTTGTTGACGAAATTTTGAACCACGTCTGATTTATTGCGATTTTTAGCGCGTGCAAAAGATTTAATCGCCGTAGCCATCTCCTGGCGAAACTCCTGGTGACTCTTTTTCCGGCGGGCGAATCCAACGATGTAAGTATTCGCTGCCAGTAATTTTTCCTGTTCCAGTTGAAATAGAGCCGGTACAAGTTTGCGTCGGGTTAAATCACCGGAAGCTCCGAAAATGACGATGGTAATCGGTAAGTTATCTTTCATGATTTCTCCTATTCAGTTACTATTGGTAACCAACAACTACTGAATAATTAATCCTTGATAATTTCACTTGCGGCTTCCTCATCCAGGAACCAGAGAAGTCTGCCCTGGAAAGGTTTCACAAGTGAGGCAGGAAGTGCAGTGTCTGGATGATTAAGTTTAAAAATTTGTGCCACCACTTTTGCTTTTTTCTGACCGGTAACCAGAAAAAAAATGTTATGCGAAGCATTAATAACCGGAAAAGTCAGGGAGATTCGCCAGCTTGAAAATTTAGGAACAAACACAGCCACCACCAGTTTTTCCTTTTCTTTCAAGGCCGTAGTTTGTGGAAAAAGAGAAGCTGTATGGCCATCCTCACCCAGACCCAGCAATGTGAGGTCGAAGCGAGGCAGTTTATTTTTAAAAAAAGATTGCAACTCCTGCACGTATAACTGTGCGGCTTCTTCGGCTGGCAATTCTCCATATATTCGGTGAATATTTGAGACTGGTACTTTTACTTTGTCCAGTAGCACTCGCTTAACCATGCCATAATTGCTATCCGGGTGGTCAGGGGGTACGTTGCGTTCATCTCCCCAGAACAGGTGTACTCGCGACCAATCAATTTTATTCCGATAAGGATTTTCCGTGAGCAGGGCATAAAGTCCTCTGGGAGTGCTCCCACCAGAAAGAACCAGTGTGGCATATTCTCTGGATTGCAAAGTTGAGGAAATTACCTGAACCATTTCATCAGCAACGGTTTTGAACAGTTCGGTAGAGTCAGCGTAAATTTTAATTCTTTTTTTCATCTAATATTCAAATTAATTATTTTGCTTGCATTTTACAAGGAAATTCTCTCATCCGAAAAATTCATAGACTACGAAGTTTCCCCCGGAATTCAAATTCCTGGTTAAAAGCTCAAGTCATCTAAAGATGACTGTTTGTGATTTCCGGAGTCGTCTTCAGACGACTTTAGCTATGAGCCTGAAAATTGATTTTCAGGGAATTTCTGATTTATTTTAACCGCTGATTTACACAGATTGTCGCTGATTTATTTGATTTATTCCCTATTTAATTTTTGATTTAACTTGCATTATTCATAAACTTTATCGAAAAGAAGATTAGTTTGCACTATAAATTCCTAATTCACAATGGATTAATGGAGTACTGAAGTGTTGCATTAATGGAAAAGTTATTTCAATACTCCATTACTCCATCACTCCAATACTCCTGTCACCTAACTACTAAAATTTTA
>CAZMEG010000305.1:0-4949 GCA_964565205.1 uncultured Cytophagia bacterium | reverse complement strand
TTCTTCCTAAAAGGAAAATTTTTTGATTAAATGAATTTTATATTATTCTTTAATAATCAATTAGTTATCTATTGCAATGAGAGGTTGGCATGCCCTTTGCCTAATAAGGGATAAGCTAAGGATTTAAAATAAAGTCTAATTTAATACCCAAGGAGGTCCAAATGTTTAGATTAAAAATAAAATCGATATTAATGAGTTTTTTGCTTCTGGCTGAAATTATGTATTTTGCAGCTTGTGGCAATAAACAACCCTTTTCTCCGACAGAAAACTCCCAGCCAATCGTATTGACCAAAAAAGGCTCTGGTGGAGGCAATCCCGATCCCAATCCATCTTCAACTTTGCTGCTGGTGAGAAAGCGTGAAGAGAATGAAAATGGTGTAAGTACGGCCGTCATCGGACCTGGTGGAGGTGTTTTAACTCATGCCGCTCACAGTTTAGTGGTTCCCCCGGGGGCTCTTAGCCAGCCCGTTCAATTAACTTTTTCCATGCCTGTTTCTGATACCCTGATGTTTGATCTGGGTCCAGACGGGATTACATTTAATGCTCCAGTCACACTGGTGTTAAGCTACGACCATGCATTTACAAGCGGTGTTAACGAAGATTCATTAAAGGTGGTAGTGTGGGATCCAGGAACACAGAACTGGAGCAAAATTCCAACCACCGTTGACACAGAATTGAATTTAGCCAGTGGAGTAACCGATCATTTTTCCCGTTATGCCATTTCCAAACGTTAACCAAATAAAATTCAGGATTCAGAATCCCAAATTGCGAGATCAAAATTGGCAAAGCAAAAGAAAAAATCTCAAATTAATGAATCCAAAGATTTTGTCTGGGAAGAATTCCAAAAATGGCTGGCTTATGCAAAGGTCAGTCAGAAAAGATGGGATGAGTTACTTGAAGAATTACGTCAGTTAAATTCTCAGCTACTGGAAGAAAAACAACAGGATGAGAGAATTGAATATTTCGAACGTTCAATTGAACAACTTATTCAAACCTGCTTTTCTACTTTGAGTAAAGAAGATCAAATTAAACTGCAACTCCGCAAAGGGCATACTTATGAATCTCTTGGTGCCTGGGATAAGGCTCTTTCCACCTATCAACGTGTCATTGATTTAAGTAAAAGCGCGGAATTTACTTCTTACAGAAGCGAAGCACATCGCTGGATCGGGCTCATTTATTTGATGCAAAACCGCTGGCGTGAGGCATTAAATTCTTTTGAAGAAAGCTTAAATCTGGCCCTCTCCATCGAGGACGAAGCTAATGTAGCCTATGCCTATAATAGCCTGGGTTATTATCATTTTGAACAGGGTGAGCTTACTGAAGCCAAATCCTACTGGGAAAAAGCCCTGGAACTGGCAGAAAAAATAAATGACTCTAAATTTATCGCTCAGGTTTACAATAATTTAGGAGCTCTGGCCAATATGCAGGGAAACTGGGAAAAAGCCCTGGCTTATTATAGTGAAAGTGTTCCTCGCTTTGAAAAAGTAGGGGAAAGTCGAGGTTTAGCCGAAACCTACCATAATCTGGGTATGACCTTTGCAGATGCAGGGCGATGGTCCGAAGCCGGGGTAAACTATGAAAAAAGCTATCGCCTGGCCAAAGAAATAGGCGATGTACGGCTTCAGGCTATGGTTAAGTTGAATCGGGTGGAATTGTATCTTTCAATTGGTGATTTACATTTAGCTGAAGCTCTTTGCCACCAGGCCTTACGTATTTTTACGAAACTCCAGGATCATCTGGGAGAGGCCGATGTTAACAAACTACTTGGAGTTGTGAGAAGTAGAATGCAGGACTGGTCGTCTGCTAAAGCCTATTTTGAGAAGAGTGTACAAATAAGTAAAAAATTCAGGAGCCCGCTCTGTGAAGCTGAGGCGCTGTTTGAATACGGGTCTATGTTAGTAGCCAAAGGTAATAAAAGATCAGCGCAAAAACAGCTTGAACAGGCCTTGATTTTATTTTCACAATTAAATATGACAAAGGAGGTTGAGAAGGTAAATCAGGTGCTTCAAACTTTAAAATAAAAAAGGCGGCTGGGATCGCCCGCCAAAACGTTCACCAACCGCCTTAATTAAGCCTTGAAAAGAGTAATTGGGTCAACACATGCAGCCAAATAGGCCTCTGTGTTTTGCCCTCTTCAAGGGGTATTTTTTATATACTAAAAATCTTAATAGAAATCAATAAAATTTTCTGAAAACTAAACTTTTTAAGCAAAGAGAATTTTTTCATCATTTAACAAAAAAGCTGGAGGGATGTTTTGCGCAACTTCTTTAAAATCATATTAAATTCCCTAAACTTAAACCTTCTTGGTTTATCCTTAGCAAAGGTTGAAGTTTATTCTTTAATAAATCACAATCGTAGGAGGTTGTCTGGCATCCCTCTTTTAATTTTTAAAAGCACAGGTGAATCAGATTTGCATTTAATTCCTTTTAAAAGAACCTACAGGTGTAGTGATGTGTAAAAATAGAATTTTATTTTATTCACACGATGCTTATGGTATGGGAAACATTCGTCGAACCCTGGCTATGTGTGAAAGATTGACGCAAACCATCCCCAATCTTTCCATACTGATCTTAACCGGTTCACCTGTAATTCACGCCCTGAGAATACCCGAGAAAGTGGATTACATAAAATTACCCTGTATTACCCGAAATAAGCGTGAAACCTTCGTTTCAAAATACTGGGATATGAATCTTAAGGAGATGATGAATTTTCGTTCCGAACTAATTCTTTCATCCATTAAAAGCTTCCAGCCCAATATAATGATTGTAGATAAAAAGCCGTTAGGGATTAAACGGGAACTTTTCGATGCATTGAAATTTCTAAAAAATTTTCTCCCAAATACCAGAATAATTTTAGGACTTAGAGATATTCTGGATGAACCTGCTACGACCATTCCCATCTGGCAAAACAATGGTTATTTTGACATCATTCGTGATTATTACGATGCTATATGGATTTATGGTGACAAACGTATCTTTAATCCTGTGATAGAATATAAGATGCCTGAAGAAGTAGCTCAAAAGGCCATATTCACCGGGTATCTTTGTAGACCAAAACTTTCGCAAACACAAAGCACAATTCGAACCGAACTGGGCATGAATGGTGAGTTTTTTACCCTGGTTATGGTAGGTGGCGGCGGGGATGGCTTTCCTATATTAAAAACTTATGTGGAAGGTGTACGAGATCATCTGGAAAGATCTCATTCAAAAACTTTGCTTATTACCGGTCCCGAAATGCCTAAAATGCAGCAAAAAATGTTAATAAATACCTGTCAGGCAAGTTCGAACACCACCTTTTTTGAATTTTCAGATGAGATCGAAAGCTTTATTACTGCTGCCGATGTAGTCGTGGCTATGGGTGGCTACAATACTACCTGTGAAATTCTGTCCTTTCGTAAGAGAGCCGTGATCATTCCACGAATTCATCCGGTGAAAGAACAGTACCTTCGAGCAAAACGGCTGGCCCAGCTACGATTGATCAATATGATTCACCCCCAAAAGCTCAGCAAGAAAAAGCTGTTTGAGACCATTGAAAAGACAGCCATCCAAACGGATTTGTTACAAAACATCGACCAGAAAATTGATCTGAAGGGCCTTGATCGAATCGAACGCTTGACACGAGAAATTTTGCAATGCTGATGCCATGAAAACCAAAGCACAAACCCTTAATATCTCAGAATCAACTCGTTTCCAGATCAGGCTGGAGAAAGAGGCCAGAACAAAAATTGACGGTTCGTTGCGTGAGAATCGTTCAAACCGAAACTCCCTGGCTTACCTTCTAAGCGGCTTCCCCCGTCTGTCCGAAACTTTTATTTTAAATGAACTGCTGGAATTGGAACGGCTTGGTATGCGGCTAATCATTTTTTCTTTAAAAAGAAGCTCAGACTCGTACATGCACACGGAGGTAAGGCATCTGCGCAGTCCCATCATTTATGTACCGGAAAAATTGCCACGATTACGAGCTCTGCGTTGCTTATTTATGGCTTTACCAATCTATTCTAAAAATCCAGTTAGATTCATGCGGGTCATAAGTGAATTTTTAAACACCGGTAAAAAAGAACGATTTTTCGATCTGTGGCAAAGCCTGTTTCGCTGGTTATGGTTGTGTGGGCAACTTCATAAACAGGACGTAACTCACCTGCATGCTCATTTTGCCCATGATCCTGCTACCATGGCTTACTGGATTAAACGACTTTTGGGGTGCTCGTACAGCTTTACGGCGCATGCCAAAGATATTTACTGTTATTCAAGTTCCTGGCTTAAACGAAAAATTCATGCATCGCAGTTTGTGGTGACCTGCACACAATATAACAAGCAACATCTTGAAGGGCTCTCTTTAAACGGAACCCCCATTGTTTGTCTTTACCATGGCATCAATTTACAAAAATTCAAGCCAGCCAACGGGTTCAAGTCCAGTCCTCCCCTGCTACTTTCCGTAGGACGCCTTGTAGAGAAAAAAGGATTCCCCGTACTACTTAAAGCCTGTGCCATTTTAAAAAAAGCCGACCTTCGATTTAAATGTATGATTGTGGGAGATGGACCATCCCGTCAAGATTTACAGCGTCAGGTAAAACATTTGAATCTGCAAGAATGTGTACAAATGGCAGGTAGCCTGGGACATGACTGTCTGATCCCACTCTACAGCCAGGCAACTTTATTCGTATTGCCCTGTCGTGTTACAGGCGAAGGTGATCGCGACGGCATTCCCAACAGTATTCTGGAAGCCATGGCCATGGAGCTACCCGTGGTGTCTACTCGTGTATCTGGCATAAGTGAAGCCGTAGAAGATGGAGTCCATGGCTTTCTGGTGGAAGAAAACAACCCGGTAGCCCTTGCTCATGCTATAGAAAAATTACTCAGTAACCCAAACCTGGCCAAACAATTTGGTCAACAGGGTCGCCGGAAAGTTGAAAGAACTTTTGATATCAAACAAAATGTGGCCAATTTACG
>CAZMEG010000304.1:0-4953 GCA_964565205.1 uncultured Cytophagia bacterium | reverse complement strand
AGAATCTTTTTATTGCCACGACTGTTCTCTGCTTCATACTCAAATTTATCCAAATTATAAAGAGATGCTCAAAATATGACAGCTAAGGCATAATTCTTTTTTCCACAAAGCCCCCTTCTCTTTTTAAAAAAAGGGGGGTTGGAGGATGAGTTCAAAAGAGTCCATAATTCATCTGAAGCCTTACCTTTATTTTACGATGATCCAGCACTTTCATCATAAACTTACCTGGCACTAATTCTGTGTACATCCACCCCTTTTGGGATTTTCAAATTATCACAGAGGTTCGCCACCGCCGCGGTATATTTGACCGGTGTATTCCAGTTAGAACGAATGCGAACCCGCAGCAGGGTGTTTTCCCTCCGGGCTTGATTAACTTTTCCCTGCAAATAAAAATAAAGCGTACGAACATCTTCAATCATTCTGGTTTCATTTTCTACCAGAAATTTTCCATCGGAAGTGATGCCCACAAATATCACCTGCTCCCTGTCCGGATTCGATGGCGGGGTTTCCTTGCTTTTGGGTAATTCAATTTGACTCTTCTGATTAATTTCGGAAATGGAAATAAATCCAAACAGCAAGATGAATACAACATCAATGAGTCTAATTAATGTTCCACCGGTTCCCATGGCCTCTACTCTCGCAATAATTTTGTTTTTTAATAAATTTAGTTCACTTCAATTAATAAGCTGTTATTCGTGGAGTAATGGAGTTTTGGAGTGCTGGATTTTTGGGAATTTGTTGGTTGTTGGTTGTTTGTTGTTAGTTGTTGGTTGTTCATAGTACTCCATCACTCCAATGCTCCACTAAATTAATTGCATATTTTATTCTAACTATACAGAGTATACAGAGTCAAATTAATCCTAATATATCATCCCTTTTGGTGCTCGATTTTTCATGCGTTCCAGATCATCCGGTAGCAGTGGTCTTGCCAGGGCGATGAATTCAATCTGGCTGTCCGGGTCGTTCATGATGGCGGCGCACAGTCTCTGCGGCCCAACCAGGGTGCCAAGCGTCCATTGCATGCGTACCACACCTTTTTTGTCGGTCTTGCTCACCGCCATCCGGTAGTAATGATTTAAAGTGCCGCCGCCTTCAGAAATTTCAAAGGTAACCGGTACATCGGGAATTTTATTGCCATAGCGATCCACTACCTGCAATGTTACGGGTCGGGGCAAAGGTTTGCCGATATATCCATCAATTTGCACCGGGGTCAGGGGTTCCAGGCGTAATTTGGAAGCCAGCTTGTAATCGTAAACTTCGGACTCACCAGACGTTTTGCCTCCAATCTGCGATTTCTTTACCTGGGTCCCACCAGAATTCCCTGAACTGTTTTTGTTATTGTGAGCAGAAGCCGGGGTTAAATTCATCAATCTCAGACGAAATTCATCGGCTTTTTCTGCAATCATCTCCAGTTGCTTATTGAAAAAGCTAAAAACTTCAGTGGAACAGAAATTAAGAATGATGCTCACCACAAGCCCAATCAATGTGGTTACCAGCGCCAGCCCCATGCCGTTTAAAATGCGCTGACTGTCCAGATTGCCGCCAAAAAAGGTTACGAACATGCCCCAGACGGTGCCAAGTAAGCCCAGAGCGCCCGCCGTGTCGGATAAAAAAGAGAGACGACTTTTAAATGTAGCAAAACGATCCTGCTGAAGCTGTAAATAGTTGTTGATTTCGTCATGAAAGCCGTAGGTATTGCCCGTGGATTGATAAATGGTTAATAAAAGCGAATACAGACGCGCCGTCATGTTATTGGGATTTCGCCTTAACATATTCTGGAAGTCCTTCAGGCCCATATTGCGATAATCCACAACCAGCAATCTTCGACCATGAATTCGATCCATAAACATTTCATACACCTGATAAACAATTAGAAACATCCCCAGGGCAAATACAGCAAAAATGGCTACCGATATTCCACCACCCAACCTGGTAAGGGACCAGAACGTTTTAATATCGCTGATCTTGGTAATCTGCGTGGGTACAGGTTTGGACGAATTCAGGCTGTGTGAACTTCCACCCGGAGTGAAGCTGAAACCGTGATCGGTATTAAAAAGCAGATAAGTAATTAGCACCAAAATCACTATTGTAAACAGAGGTTGAAATTTCCTTTCAACCACTCCCTGAACCTTTCTACTGTTTAAGCATAATCTTGATTTCATCGACATCCTCTCCTATTTTTGGTTGTTTGGTAATTTCTATGGTGACGTTTCGAATAATTTTTTGCACAGTAAAACTTCCCGGATCAGAACGGTAAACCTGGCCATTAAAATCCTGCCATTCCAGGTAAAAATGGTAGTTGCCAGGTGGTAAAATTTGCCCCCGGTCATCCCGCCAATCCCAGGACAGTTCCTCTACCGGCATACCTTTTCCCTGAAAAATTTTGATGGACTGCCCATTCGCATTTTGAATAATGAGTCGCCAGGCTTGGATATGGTGACGGCGTACCACCGGGACAATTTTGAATTGGGTAAATTCAGGATGTAACTCAATTTGAGTTTCTTCCAGAGGAATCTTTCGTAAGCCAACCTGTTCAAGCACCTTCATACTGTCCTGAAAATCCATGACCTGCTGTAAAAGCAGTTTTACTTTGGATTGATTGGCCTCTTCGGTTAGTTGTTTTTTTATTCCCGCCGCACGCAGGAGGGCTTTTTCCGGGGTGAGGATATTTATCTGCGTGCGGCGGTTATATTCCAGTCGGGTCGCCAGATTTTGCAAAAACTTTTGATACGCCTTTGAATAGAGCGCCTGCACATAAGTGGGGATGTCTGAAGAATCCACTTCCACGCCCTCCACATCCAAATTTGGGAAGCTACCATCCTGTCCCAGTTCCAGATCGGCTTTGGAAAGCTGAGCCAGAGCTTCCTGACTTATCTTTGGGTCAATTATTCGCTTAATTTTTTTCTCCAGGATTTGTAATTTTTCATCATCGGGATACACGTAAAAGCGTCCTCCCCGGCGCATGAATTTGTCTGGAGGTTCAAATTGCAGGACCAGCTCATCCGGGATTTCCATTTCTGGTATCTTGCGCTGGTGTTCAAACTCGTGAATCAGGGTAAACTGATGGGAACCTGAGCCTGCAGCTTCATTATCAAAAAATGTCCACTCATAGGTGTAATTGAGGCTCAATGGGCCGTTTAAATGAATCTGCCCTTCAAATTGTGCTGCCCTCTGACCATAACCCAGGCGTACGTAGCCTCTACGATAAGCAAATTTCCCAATTGTGATTTTGGGCAGGAATTTACCATTTTCATATGAAGTACTTAAACTTACCTGTAAAAAACCCAAATCCCACAGTCCCCCCACATGAGCCTTAATGGGTTGCTGAAAAACATCAGGCCCCAGAGAGATATCGGGTTGATTGAGATGATCGAGGCCGAGACCCAGGGTGAGATTGTCCAGAGGGGCCCAGATGAAACCCAGGCCAAAAGAAGCATTCCATCGGGTCGTACCGCTGGCAAATACCGGGTCATCGATATCTACCAGATCAAATTCTTTTGAATTAAAGGCACGAGAAAAAATATTCATCTTGAATCCCAGTGAAATCTTCCGTCCCAGTCTGTGAGCCAGACCCAGAGAAATGAGACTTTCTGTAAAGAGAGGAGAATTAAAATACTGGGCCTGCAAGCCCAGACTGCTCAGGTTACCGAGGAGATAAGGCAGGACCACACTCACATACCCCTGACGAAAAGGTGAGCTCTGGTCATCCACAAAGCCCTGGTGAAAAAGCTTCCCGCCAATGGCTACATGAGCATCCTGCAAAGAATAAATCGCTGGATTTATAAAGGAAGATTTGAAATCATACATCTCTGCCGGATTAGCATGAATCAGGTTCTGGGCACGTCCCTGTAGCCCAAGAACCAGATAACTCATGCCTGCCAAAAGCGCAAATACATTTTTATGAAAAACGAGCCTTTTCATATTAATCTCGATTTTAACTTTCCTGTTCTGAATTTCGGCGCCCTCCGGTCCCCCCTCATGAACTGGGTGGTAATTTCAGGAAGGCAGAATTTTAACTGCAAAACTTCATCGTGCCAGCACCACATAACCCCGTCGAATGGGATTATTTTGATCGCTCAGCACATACAGGTAAACGCCAGGTTTTTGTGCGCGTCCATGCGCATCTTTTCCATCCCAGGAAAATTTTCCATTTTTACTTTCTGTAAATTTGTTCAGTAAAACTCCGTTCAAATCAAATATCTTTAACTGGGGTTGAATCAATACCAGGCCGCTGAAATCAAATACTACGCGATCGTTGAAACCGTCTTCATTGGGAGTAAAGGGATTGGGCCGCACCACCACCTCTCCTTTGGTTACGGTGATTCGAAGTATATCAAAATTATTGAGTTCGTTGGCTTCGGCAATACGATTATTCCAATCCACGGTGAACATGATTTCATTTTCACCCAGTTGGTTAAACAGAGCATCATAGGTAAACGGGATCGTTTCATCCAGTTCTATCGAATTCACCACCGTGTCCTTTACCATGACTCCATTATGGAAAAATGAGAGACGAAATGGATTTCGCACCGGAGCTATATTCGTGGCGACCACTCCGGTTATTTTACTCCGTTGATTAAGCGTCACACTGGCATCGGAAATTTCCAGAGAAGCCACCACCAGGTCCGGTAATTCTTTCAACACAGTGATTTGCACAATGAGATCATCACTGCGAGGATTTTGCTGAATTTTTTCGGTTACTGTAAATTTCACCGAATACACACCCGCTGCACCAAAAGGTGGCGTCCAGGAAAACAGGGCCGTACCATCTCCTCGATCCACAAGCGTGGCCCCTGCTGGTAAATCGTCTGCTGAAAAAACCAGGGCGCTATCCTCCGGATCGGTGGCTATGAGTTCAAAGCTCAGAAGCTCCCCCTCCTTCACCGTCTGATTGGGCACCGGCTGGATCATGGGAGGGTCATTCACCGGAATCACGTGGACATAAACCTGCAA
>CAZMEG010000303.1:0-4953 GCA_964565205.1 uncultured Cytophagia bacterium | reverse complement strand
CGTTTCATCCGGGCAATGTGAGCAATGGATATTTCTTTTGGACACACGGCCTCACACTCAGCATGATTGGAGCAATCCCCAAAACCTTCTTTCTCCATTTGTTCCACCATGCGCAGCACCCGTCGTTTGCGTTCCGGATGACCGTGTGGCAATAGAGCCAGATGTGAAATTTTGGCTGCCACAAATAGCGAAGCCGAGGCATTGGGACAGGCGGCCACACAGGCTCCACATCCAATACAGGCAGCCGCATCCATGGCTTCTTCGGCTTTCTCTTTAGGTACAGGTATGGAGTTAGCTTCCGGTGCACTACCGGTGTTGACCGAAATATAGCCTCCGGCGGCCATAATGCGATCAAAAGCGCTGCGATCCACTACCAGGTCCTTGATTACAGGAAAAGCCTTCGCCCGGAAGGGCTCCACAATGATGGTATCGCCATCCTTAAAATGCCGCATGTGCAATTGACAGGTGGCGGTACCATGCAATGGACCATGTGGGATGCCGTTAATGACCAGACTACACATGCCACAGATGCCTTCCCGGCAGTCGTTGTCAAATTCAATGGGGTCTTCGCCTTTCTTGATCAAATCTTCATTTAGTACATCAAGCATTTCAAGAAAAGACATGTCCGGGGTGATGTCTGTTACGGTATAATTCACCAGTTTACCCGGTGATTGTGCATTTTTCTGACGCCAGATACGTAAATGTAAGGTCATACTTTTCATTTGCTCTTGGTCTCCTTACTTGTAACTGCGTTGTGTAGGTTTCACATATTCAAAAGTCAGGGGTTCTTTATGTAATTCAGGATTTTTGCCCTCGCCTTTATACTCCCAGGCAGCCACATAACTGAATTTTTTATCATCCCGTAGCGCTTCGCCATCGGGAGTTTGATACTCTTCACGAAAATGTGCACCGCATGATTCCTCCCGGTGCAAGGCATCGATAGCCATCAATTCGGCCAGTTCGAAGAAATCGGCCACTCGACCGGCAAATTCAAGGTTTTTGTTAAGATTGTCTGACTCGCCGGCTACATTTACATTCTGCCAGAATTCTTCTTTGAGCTTGCGAATTTCTTCCATGGCATATTTCAATCCCTTGGCATTCCGCGACATCCCCACGTAATCCCAGAGAATTTTCCCAAGTTGTTGATGAAATTCGGTAACGGTCTTTTTACCCTTCAAAGCCAAAAATTTTTTAACCTGTTCATTAATCCTTGCCTGGGCTTCTTTGAAGGCTTCATGTTCGGTTGAGACCACATCAAGAGGTGTGCCCGCCAGATAATCGCCAATCGTGTAGGGGATAATGAAATAGCCATCAGCCAGACCCTGCATGAGTGCACTGGCACCCAGGCGATTGGCACCATGATCGGAGAAGTTGGCTTCACCGAGGACAAATAGTCCAGGGATAGTGCTCATGAGATTATAATCAACCCAGAGGCCACCCATGGTATAGTGGACGGCCGGGTAAATGCGCATGGGCACTTCATACGGGTTTTCCCCGGTGATGCGTTCATACATATCGAAAAGGTTGCCGTATTTTTCACGAATATAATCGATGCCTAATCGTTTAATGGCATCGGAGAAATCCAGATACACAGCCTGCCCGGTAGCACCCACGCCTCGCCCTTCATCACATACCTGTTTGGCGGCTCGGGAGGCAATATCTCTTGGAACCAGATTACCGAAGGCTGGATACCGGCGTTCCAGATAGTAGTCTCTTTCTTCTTCAGGAATTTCGTTGGGAGGTCGTGTATCGCCTTTTTGCTTGGGTACCCATACCCGACCGTCATTCCGTAGACTCTCACTCATAAGTGTAAGTTTAGATTGATAATGACCTGAAACCGGGATACAGGTTGGGTGAATCTGAGTGTAGCAGGGATTCGCGAAAAAGGCCCCCCGTTTATGGCAACGCCAGATGGCGGTGGCATTAGAATTTTTGGCATTGGTGGAAAGAAAATAAACATTACCGTAGCCTCCCGTAGCCACTACTACGGCATGTCCCACATAAGACTCAATTTGCCCATTAACCAGGTTACGCGCCACAATACCCCGGGCTTTGCCATCGATAACCACCAGGTCCAGCATTTCCCGGCGGGGTAGTGACTTGACCTGTCCGGCACTAACCTGACGCATCAAAGCTCCATAGGCGCCAAGCAGTAACTGCTGACCCGTTTGTCCCCGGCAATAAAAGGTTCGGGAAACCTGAGCCCCACCGAAAGAGCGATTGGCCAGCAATCCCCCGTATTCGCGATTAAATGGGACCCCCTGCGCTACACACTGGTCGATGATATTGTTGCTGATTTGTGCCAGTCGATAGACATTGGCTTCACGGGAGCGAAAATCCCCCCCTTTGATGGTATCATAAAACAAACGCCAGATGCTATCGCCATCATTCGGGTAATTCTTAGCCGCATTAATCCCGCCCTGGGCAGCAATGCTGTGTGCACGTCGTGGGGAGTCCTGAATGCAAAGATTTATTACATTGTAACCCAGTTCGGCCAGACTGGCTGCGGCCGAAGCGCCAGCCAGTCCGGTACCTACCACAATAATGGTGAATTTCCTTTTATTAGCCGGGCTAACCAGTTTGATTTCGCCTTTGTGTTTATCCCATTTTTCATGAAGAGGACCACTTGGAATTTTTGATTCGAGTTTCATCGGGCTGCTCCTTTAACCTTTAAAATAAATCCAGATTGGAATGCCAAGAAAACCCACAGCTAAAATTATTGCTACAAGTACACCAATTGTGTAGATGACCGGAGTATACCGGGGATGGTAAATCCCCAGCGATTGAAATGCGCTCCAGAATCCGTGCCGTAAATGAAATCCCAGAAAAATCATGGCGGCCACGTACCAGATAACATACACCGGATTTTGAAAAACTTCCCAGACCAACTTATGGAGGTCGCGCATCTGGACGCCATCTATAGTGGTCGTGTAATGAGGTCCGTATTTAAATGTTTTTAAATGAATTACAATAAAAATGAACATCAAAATACCGGTGTAAATCATAGTTACCGAACTTAGATTTTTCTTACTGGGCTTTCCGGCACTGGCAACTTTCACATACCCTTCCGATCGAGCCTTTCTTTTACTCAAAAATACCGAGATTCCGGAAATTATGTGAAAGATAAAAAAAGCCAGCAATATGAGTTCCGCCACAATCAAAAGCCAGCCAAAACTTATCAAAAAATGAGAATATTTGTTGTAAGGATCAGGATCCTTGCTAAATAAAAGAAGATTACCGGAAAGGTGTTCGATTAGAAAAATGATCATGGCCAGACCGGTAATGGCCATCACAAACTTTTTACCGACCGATGAACTAAATGCTCGCCATAACGTCATAATTCACTCCGGAAGTTAGACCTAGATTTTATGTTATCAAATTAACCGAAACTAATATAAAATATTTACAGAAAAAATCAAGTTTAAGGCATATGGAAATATTAGCCCTGGATTTCAACAATCAGGCCGATTTCCCTGAGGATGCCCGCTACACGATGACATTCAGCAAACTCCCCCTGAAAAGCTACAGCCTTCCCTTTAAAATGTGCCTCCATGGTAATACGCGTAGCTTCCAGAAGCGAGCAACCGGTGGCTTTTTGCACCTGCAAAATCACCTCATCAAAGGTATGAATATCGTCATTATAAAGAATGACTTTCCAGGGACGATTGATTTTTGGTTTTTTTTGCTTGGTCTTTTCTTTGACTGGTGCTGCTTCAGAGGGCATCACAGATTCTCTAATAAAGCATCCAGAATTTTTTTGTTGGCTTTTGGAAAAGCATACTTTTTCAACTCACGAGGCGATACCCATTTCCAGGCAATGGCCTTTTTCGGTTTAGGGTCGCCTCCAATGTACTGACATTGAAAAGAATGTAAGGTGATTTTAAAATGTGAATAAGCGTGTTTAACAGTTAAAAAAGGACCCTGCACTTTTACTTTTATTTGCAATTCTTCTTCAATTTCGCGCTTTAAACATTCTTCCAGTGTTTCACCCGGTTCCTGTTTTCCCCCTGGAAATTCCCACAGGCCGCCCAGTAAGCCATCTCTGGGTCGCTGGTCGATGAGTAACTTACCTTTGTGCCAGATTAACCCCACTACAACATTATAATGGGGTTTGTTTTTTGATGGTGCGCGTAAAGGTAATTTTGAAGGGTCCTCCATAGTTTGGTAGGCCTGACAGAAGAAATTTATGGGGCACTGGGTACATTTAGGTTTAAAAGGGGTACAAATCAAAGCACCAAGTTCCATCATGGCCTGATTAAAATCGCTGGCCTTTCCTTCTGGCAAAAGCTCACGGGCTGCCTGCACAAAACGACGCTTTATGCCATTTTTACGTGGGAATTCTTCAATCTTAAACACACGACTCAAAACGCGTAGAACGTTTCCATCCACCACGGGGTAACTTTCGTTGAAAGCGATGCTGGCAATGGCTGCGGCTGTGTAAGGACCAATACCCGGTATTTTAATTAATTCGTCATGAGTTGTAGGAATCTTACCCTGGCGCTGGTTCACAATCACCTGGGCAGCGCTATGCAGGTTTCTGGCGCGACTGTAATACCCCATGCCTTCCCAGACTTTTAACACTTCATCCAGAGGTGCCGCTGCCAGCTCCTGCAGGGTGGGATATTTTTCGATGAATTTTTCATAATATGGGATAACCTGGTCGACCTGGGTCTGTTGCAGCATAATTTCAGAAACCCAGATTTTATATGGGTCGGAAGTTTTTCGCCAGGGGAGGTCGCGTTTATTTTTGTGATACCAGGAGATAAGTTTGTCCGCGAAGGCCGATTTAAATTTATCTTCTAATTTCATTATTTTTCTCAGGAATTAAATTAAGATTCAGACAATACACGCCATTTAAGACCTTGGAGTTCCCAATTACCCATTTTTATTTTCTATCGGTCTGTAAAACTTTTTTTTATTACAAAGATCACGAAGTTCTCAAAGGATTTTTAA
>CAZMEG010000302.1:0-4966 GCA_964565205.1 uncultured Cytophagia bacterium | reverse complement strand
CTCTGTAACTCATTCGTCTCGATTGAGCATTTTCTCTGTTTCGTTCTTTTGTTTTCTGGAACACAAACGGGGACGTGTGTGGTACGAGTGGTAACTCATTCGTCCCGATTGAGCATTTCCCTCTGTTTCGTTCTTTTTGTTTGCCGAAGCACAAACGTGGACGTGTGTGGTACAAGGGTAACTCATTCGTTTCGATTGAGCATTTCACGGAAGCAAGACATTAACGGGGTCAGAACAAAGGCTATTTCAACTCACAATGACACAGCCTTCTGCTGGCCGTAAAATTAGATTTTTACTCGAAATCCCCTCTTCCCGGTCTAAATAGGTGGACAAAATTAAACGGCTATTTGATGGTATATCTAAAAATATTTTTTGTTCTTTATCTGAAAAATTTAAGAGGGTGAAAATTTTTTCGTCCCTAAACTGCCGGTAATAACCCAGGCAATCTTTTACTACCTGGTTAAGGGCGTGATAGGTACCTAATTGCAATGCTGCATAGTGACGCCGCAAATGAATAAGCTGATGATATAACTGTAAAATGGAATCTCGTTTCCTTTTGTAAGTTTCCACATTGACCAGTTTATAATCCGGTGCGACAGGCAGCCATGGTTCGGCATTAGAAAAACCCGCATACCGTTCTGAATTCCACTGCATGGGAGTTCGAGCTCGATCCCGTCCCCAGTTGGGGAAACGCTCGCCAAAGGGGTCTTTGCTATGCTGCTGTCGCACATGATCACCGGTCAAACCGATTTCATCCCCATAATAAATAAAAGGTGTGCCCCGCAAAGTTAAGAGAAGCATGGCAGCCAGTCTTGCCTGGTACGCACCCACCCGGTAAGCAATGCGCGGGTTGTCATGATTGCTTAAAACATAATTGGGCCAGGCAAAATCGGGTAAGGCTTTTTCATACTCTAAAACATATTTACCAATTTTTTCAGCTTGCCAGGGGAGAAGTAAGAGCTTAAAATTGCCGGGCAAATGCAATTCATCGTTGTTACCATAAAATTTGACGAGTTCTTCAAAACTCAGGTAATAGGAAACTTCCCCAATAGTCACACGATTGCCCGGGTAGTTATCTACTATGCTGCGGAATTGCCGCAAGACTTCGTGCAGTTCCGGTTGATTTTCGCTGTAGATATTTTGTAAAGCCATTTTAGGTGGATCTTTAGCTGGATCGAAATGAGGATTGGGGGGTTCATCTCGAAACCGGGTATCTTTTAAAAGCACAAAGATCGCATCCAGGCGAAAGCCATCCACGCCACGCCGGAGCCAGAAATGCATGGCATCATAGATAGCATCTCGTACCTGGGGGTTATGCCAGTTAAGGTCAGGTTGTTCGGGTAAAAAGCTATGCAAATAACACTGATCGGTCTTTTCATCCAATGTCCAGGCCGAGCCCCCGAAAAAGCTCAACCAGTTATTGGGTGGGCTACCATCCGGTTTAGGGTCTCGCCAGATATACCAGTCCCTTTTTGCATTATATCGTGATGAACGAGATTCCACAAACCAAGGATGTTGATCCGAGGTATGGTTAGGCACAAAATCAAGAATTACTTTGATGCCGAGTTGATGCGCCCGCTGGACCAGCCAATCAAAATCGCTCAGGGTGCCGAACAGAGGATCCACATCGGTATAATTGGCCACATCGTAACCAAAATCAACCATGGGAGAAGGGTAAATGGGCGAAAGCCAGATGGCATCCACTCCCAGCCAGTGCAAATAATCGAGTTTTTCTATAATGCCGGGCAAGTCGCCGATACCATCACCATTACTATCCTTAAAACTACGGGGATATATATGATAAATAACTCCTCTTTTCCACCAGGGGGCTTTTTCTCTTAGACCAGCCTCCATAAGTCTATTATTATTAATAATTCATGACATAATCTAGATAATTTGTACTGGTAGGAAACTCGGCGTTAGATCTGTGTTCATGAATGGGTTGCGATTCGTTGTTGTCATAAGGATGGCTGCGACGGTATTCCTGGGCAATGGCTTTAGCCGATTCATCCTCTTTGTACCTTAAATACAATCTTTCATGAGCTTTCGATTTTTCATGATCCCCGGTGGCACGATAACATAACATCAGGTTGTAGTGGGCCATTAGATCTTCGGGGTCAATGGCCAGCACTTTTTTGAAGTAAGGAATGGCTTGCGCTGGTTGGGCATTCAAATAATAAACCCGACCTATCTGATTCAATACCACACGGTCTTTGGGATATTGTTGTGAAGCGGCTTTCAAATCCATTAAAGCCTTTTCATACTCGCCACGGGCTTTATGCAAAAGTCCGCGGAAGTAATATGTTTTGTGAAACCCGGGTTTAACTTTTTCCGCTTCGTTCAGTGCTTTCTCAGCCTCCTCTAAATTACCTTCCCGCAGATAGGCCCTGGCGAGGTTTACCCAGCCATCTACATAATTGGGCTCGATCTCCACTACCTTTCTAAAGGCCTGCTGAGCGCCTTTGAGATCCCCTTCTCGCAAAAGGCCGATACCATAATCATTCCAGCGCTCTCGGCCCAGGCTCATGGCATCAGTTTGAAAATGATTCACTGCATCTGTTTCACCCATGACCCTGAGTTTAACGGAATCCACGGCCATAGTAACAATTGGCAATACTGGAACTCTTTTTAATTTTCCAGAAACGTTACGAGTATCCCCGGTAAAAATCCAGCGCCCATCATCATAATGAGGAGAAACAGCATAATCTTTGTCTGATGGATCCCGTACTCCTGCATAGGCCCAATGGGTATTCCACCAGTTAAATTTTCGGTAGTGTAATTTTGCGGTGATGGTGATTTCATCCCCACAATCCTTTGGAATTTGCAGACGGTAATGGGCTACATCGGCGGCACCGGGGGGAATAAGATTCACATAAAGAACGGAGCGGGCGGCCCAGGCGTTACGTTTGTTGATTGGATTAGCGTGCGCATCCAGCAGTAAATTGCGATAAAAGTGGGCGGAGGGGTCCACCGGACCTTTACCATCAGCGGCCACACCACCACTCCAGAAAATCACCTGTCCTTTATTATCCACAGCTTTAACTTCCAGCCAGACTTCCTGGGCATCCACTGTGCCACCCGGGAAAAAGTGACCCACACCCCGGGTTCGCACCACCACATCCAGGCGAGGGGTAGTTCCACGACGAAGCACGGCTTCCCCATCTTCCAGTGGGGCTATGACTGGCAGAGCCTGGCGGGTGAATCCGCCACTGCCTACAGTCATGCCCTGCTCTTCTCCGATGGCAAAAGTGCTGGCCAGATTGGGGGTTTCTTTAACCCTGGTCTTTTCTTCTACTTTTGTATAAAGTGGAGTCGCCTGCGGGGCACTGATAGCAAAGATATCCACCGTAACCTGATAATTCTCTAAAAAAGCTTTGACTCGCGCCAGTTGCACAGAATCTTGATTGGCCGTGGGTAAGGCTGTATTGGCAGCAATAAATCGATGATCGTGCACAAAACCGTCTATATTCCCGGCATCGTTGGAAGGTACCAGGGGCATATGGCAATTGGCGCACTGTTGTGGTTGCGGGGGATAATAGAAAGATCGAGCACCATAACCGGACACACCACTTGCCTGCCAGTTGTCATATTCATTAAATCCGCGTATCCAGCGATAATTGTTGACCGCTTTGTCCAGATGCACTTTATGACACACCGAGCAAAATTCAGCCGTTTGTTTGCGATGAAAAGGCTTTAAAAACGCCCGTCGATGAGGTTCAGGCTCAATCTTCACAAAAAAATCGTGTAAAAAGCGAATGATTTTATTATCGCTGGTGGCCAGTTCGTGTAATTTAGGATATTCCAGAACATAAGCGCCATTACCCATGGTGTTTTTCACATGGACAATACTGTGACACATCACACAGGCCAGTCCGGCATGGGCCTCCGGTTTGTCAATGAAATCAGCCACGGGCTGTTTCATCTGCCCGGTGAACAGAAGGGCAGGATCGTGGCAGCCCGCACACCATTGCGGAGCCTGCAAGCCTACAACCTGTTGCAGGTACTCAACGGTTTTACGATACCACTGATTGTTAAATGTGGAAAACCGATGGGCCGAAGATTGCCACTGCTGATATATGTCCGGATGACACCCTGAACGGGCACAGCTCTTTGATTCAAGGAAAAACTTGGAGGGTATATACCCTCTGTGAACTGTTTCTGCTGCACTGGGAAAGAAAGGTCCCTCGGCTCCGCCCATAGCTTCGCCCGCCAGATCGTAAGGGGGTATTTCAGGATTTTTAATCACATAACGCTGGTCTGGTAAATAGCGCTGTTTTAGGTGCGCCAACACTGGCAATACTAACGCCAGAACAAAAGTCCACCACAAATATTTGCGGAATACTAATTGATTTTTAAAAAATCCTGTCTTTTGCCACCAGAGAAAAGTTAAAGCCAGACCCATGTAACTTGCCAGAATGTGGATAATCAAAATAGGTCTTTGCGGGCGTAAATTTCCTATAACAATTAATAAAATAGCACTCACCAGAGCAACCAGAACAAAAAAGAACGTAGTAGCACTCAGGCCAAAGTGTGAACTCCAGAGGGCTCTATTTGAAATTTTGACCAGCAGAAAACCCCATAAAATCACAAAGGCTATTCCCAGAAGAAGATGGACCAGTACATTGGATATGTAAAATAAATTGGGGTCGCCGGTTGAGAAAAGATAACCACTATTTAAAAGCAAAATTAGAGTACACCAAATTACCGCGTTTTTTATTTTGGGGGGCATTTTTATTTTATTATTATTATTTAAGTTTAACCTGAATAATTCAGAAATTTAATAAAAAATTAATTTAATCAGGTTTAAGGAGTATTGGAGTGCTGGATTACTGGATGATTAAACAACTTTTCTATTGAATCCAACAATCCAGTACTCCGTTAATCCATTGTGAATTAGAAAATTATACTGCAAACCCAATTTTTTTTTAAAAATTTTATCAATAATGCAAGTTATATTAAATATACA
>CAZMEG010000301.1:0-4966 GCA_964565205.1 uncultured Cytophagia bacterium | reverse complement strand
CTCATCCCCCAACCCCCTTCTCTTTTGGAAAAGAGAAGGGGGCTTTTTGGGAAAATGGGCCTCTAATGGGTTTATTCAGGCCTAAGAAACTATTTGGTGGGGTTCTAAGTTCAATATTAATAATAACTACTGAGTTTTGTGAAACCCTAAATTATAATATTAGGGAGGTAACCATGTCGTCGGGAAACAAAATTACAGTGGGAATCATTGGAGCCGGACGGATTGGTAAACTGCATGCCGAAAATTTGACCACCCGTATTTTAAACGCTCGGGTCGCTGTCATTGCTGATGTGATACTTTCCGCAGCTCAGGAATGTGCGGCCAGGTATGACATTCCCAAAGCCATTGAAGATTACCATGAAATCCTGCAAGATTCTACCATCGATGCGGTAGTGATTTGTTCCGCTACTCACACCCATGCTCAAATAATTCAGGAAGCCGCCCAGGCCGGCAAGCATATTTTCTGTGAAAAACCCATCGCCCTCGACCTAAAGGCTATTCAGCAGGCCCTGGCGGCGGTTGAAAAAGCCGGGGTAAAACTTCAGGTGGGCTTTAATCGTCGTTTTGATGCTAACTTTTTAAAGGTCAAGGAACTGGTAAGTACTGGAGCGATTGGTGCCCCACACCTGCTTCATATTACAAGTCGCGACCCGGCTCCTCCTCCCCTGGATTATTTGAAAGTTTCCGGTGGCATTTTTCTCGATATGACCATCCACGATTTTGATATGGCCCGCTATCTTCTCGATTCTGAGGTGGAAGAAATTTATGCTACGGGAAATGTTTTAATTGATGACCGCTTCAAACAGGCCAATGATATAGATACAGCCATGATCACCCTTAAATTTACTAATGGTGCCATGGGAACCATCGATAACAGTCGCCAGGCGGTCTATGGGTACGATCAGCGGGTCGAGGTTTTCGGTTCGAAAGGGGCCGTTTGGGTGGGCAACCGTCGGCCCGATGACCATTGTCTCCTTACAGAACAGTCCGTTAGCCTGTCCCGTCCCCTTTACTTTTTCGTGGAACGCTATCGGGAGTCTTACGTCACTGAAATGCAGGCTTTTATTGATGCTATCCTGAACAATACCGAACCCCCGGTGACAGGTCTGGATGGCCTGATCCCGGTGAAATTAGGCTATGCGGCTAAAAAATCTTTCGCAGAAAACCGACCTGTCAGGATCAGTGAAATCGAATGAACATCTATTAATTTCGGAACGGGGTGCTAAAACAGGCTACGCCCCTTTTCAGCCCGGCTTCGTCTGGTGGGCTCTGGGATTGGCTCTGGCGATAGGCTTTGCTGTGGGAGCTCATGTGGCTGCGGTGATGGCACTTCGAAAGCCTCCAGGCCCTGGATTTGCCAGCTTTATTCAGGTACATGGACACGTTCAATTGATAGGGTGGGCCGGCCTTCTTATTCTGGGGATCAGCTTGCATTTTATACCGAGATTGGTAAGCCAGCCCATTCTGCATCCTGAACGCATTAACCATGTCCTATATCTGGTCGTTGGAGGACTCACATTACGTAGCCTAGGTCATATTTTACTACCGTATATTCCTGCCGGCTTATGGTTTCGGTTAATTAGTTACAGTGTGATGATTTCGGGGATTTTAGAATGGCTGGGAATATTGCTCTATTTAACTTTATTAATTCAAACCTTTCGCATCTCCAGCGGTACCAGATCCCGTAGAGCACTCGATGGCGTAATGCCATTTTTTCTTATGATGTTTTCCGGTTGGTTTATTTACAGTACGATCAACATGATTTTATTAATCCAGATGGTTCTTCAAAAAGGCATCATCGTGAATCAATTGTGGGATTCTTTTTTGAATAAGATTTTTCTGGGCCTGGTATTGTTGCCCGTTGCGTTTGCATTTTCACTGCGTACTTTTCCCCTGTATCTGCGATTACCTGCACCAAATTGGGCTGTAACGAAAGCGGCACTTGTCTATTTAGTGGCATGGTGTTTGGAAACCATTCCCGCCTTCCCAAATTTGTTTAAAGAAACCTCTCGCTGGATTGAAATATTAATTACTTTAGGGAAATTCCTAAAAGGCGGGGTAATCCTCTGGATAATTTGGAAATTGGATGTACTGACTCGCTGTCAGGAACCGTGGACCGGCGATCGGAAATTGGAGCCTGAACCTGGTCGTCGTCCCACAAGACCGGGTCTGCCGGATTATGGAGAGTTCGGAAAATTTGAATGGTTAATTTACGCCGCCTATGGTTGGCTGGCCCTGGCCGCATTTTTGGAAATTTTTGTGGCAGTCACTTCCTGGGCAAAGCTCCCTTTGTCTATCAATCCGGATGCCCTTCGACATATTTACTTGATGGGATTCATCACCCATTTAATTCTGGGAATGGCTGTACGAATGATTCCAGGATTTTTGCGAAAAAAACGTGTGGCAAGCACAAAATTGGTGGAAGCGACTTTCTGGTTTGGAATGCTTGCAGCGACTTGTAGAATTTTACCTCGTTTAATTCCACATGTGTATTTGCGTTCTTTACCTGTGCTTCTTACTTTTGCTCAAACAATGTTTGGATTATCTGGCATTTTTGCCATGATTACAGTGGGATGCTTAACAGTAAATCTGATGAGAACTTCTCGGAATTTCAACTGACAACGACCAACTATCCAACTTTCTGAGATTTCTTTTCCGACATCAAAATTTTTAACCTGAATAATTCTTGCTTAGGAAATCCCAAATCCCAATTAACAAATCCCAACTTCATTCTGGGATTCACATTGGCATCCTTAATGTTTGTGAATTAAACAGGTTAAAAAGTAACAGGGGAGTTCTTCAAATATTCATAAGAATAGAAAAAAATTACTCAAATTGAGTAATGACCACATCCACATATCTGGTTTGTTTTTCAGAGGCCTTCCATTGCACTAAAATGGGGCTTTGATAGCGACCAAATACGATGCGAGGCCTTCTTTCATCATTCATATCAGAGACTAAAAGGCTGATGTTTCGTTTCATGCGGAGAAAACGTTCGGCTGGTGCCCGCAAAAATTTAGATAAAATCCTTTCCACAACCGAATTGCTTACATTTAAAGCGTCCATGAGTTCATTAAAGACATGCACTAGATCGTATTTAGCATAGTTGAGGGTTTTGCTGGGAATAGCCCACGGTTCCTGCAGCATGTGCATGCCTTTTTGCGCCATGAATTTTAAAGGATTATGCAGCACCTCGGCCAGGTCATGGCGCATGAGTAAAGTTTCATACTCGTTTACAGTAAGCCCGGCATGCTGCTCTGTGGGAGATAACGAAATGATAATGCGTCCCTTTGAAATCCCATATTTATGAATGAGTTCTTGTAGTTGATCAAAAACACCCAGACGAGGATCTTTCAAATTGATAGAATCAATGGGATGACGCGAGACAGGAATGGCCAGACGTATCTGTTCTACATGCTTCTCTTTATTGAAAGCGACTACGTCAGTAAAACGGGTTCTCTTTTCATTACCATGAACTCCATCCAGATCGATAAAATATACTGGAATCTCGGGATCATTAACATACGTCACACAATTTTTTAACCCTGTGCTAATAAAAACGAGATGTGAATCGGCATTGCGGGGCTCGCACTGGCGCTGTTCATCGCTGAGTTCCGCCCGAAGTTCCAGTTGGTCATGCCGATAATCAGCTCCTGGTGGAAACAGCATTTGAAAAGCCCGGATAAAGGGCGTTACATGATTGGGATTGTAATGGAGTCGGGCGCACAAACTTTGTTCAATATATCCAGCCGTGGTATGGTGAGAGCAATATAAAGCCCGCGGATAAGCTAATAAAATGTCTCCAAATTGTTGATAGATTTTTTGAGTAAGATTGATGACATCCAAACGTGCCTTCGGTTGTACCTGAAGAGAAATCTGGGTTGGAACTTTCGCCATAGTCATTCCTGACTTAAAATCCCTTTATATTTATCAAGTTCGACGGTTTCTCCTGGTAATTCAATTAATTTACCAAAATGAAACAATTTTTAATCGTATATACTATAGAAAATTTAACGATAATTGCAGAAAAATATCTAACAGCGCTAAATATATAAAACTATGCGAAAAAAACAAAAGAAATTTTTTTAAAAGTTCCAACCAGATTAATCTCAGGCCTGTAACCTGCGCTTTTTCTCTTCGAATTCCTCGTCACTAATTTCACCGCGAGCATAACGCTTCTTCAAAATTTCCAGGGGTGATTGATCACGGTCCTGGGTAGAGGTTTCCTGGCTTTTATTTACCATTGACTTAACGCCCCAGATGATCAAGCCAATGATTGCCAGCCATACAAGCCAGCCAAACCACATACCACCCCATCCCCACATAGTATGCCACATAATATCACCTCCTATTATAAATTATCAATAACTTTTTTCAATTTGCCCTGTACCTGCTTGGCAATTTCTTCTAACTTGGGGTTTTCAATGGAACTCATGGAGGCTATGGGGTCCACCGCACTCACTTCTACACCGTCATCCTTTTGCTGAACAATTACGTTGCAGGGCAGCATCGTACCAATTTTTTCCTCAGCCTGTAAGGCCTGATAAGCAAAAGGTGGATTGCAGGCACCCAGAATTTTGTAAGGTCGAAAATCCACGTCCAGTTTCTTTTTGAGGGTTTCTTTAACATCTATTTCCGTAAGAATCCCAAAACCTTCTTTTTTTAACTCTTCAGTAGTGCGTTGAATAGCTTCTTCAAAAGATGTATTCAGGGTTTTTGAAAAGTAGTAACTCATCTTAAACACCTCCTTTTTAAATTTTATATGACAAATCCTTGAGAAAATCCCAATTGACCAAATCCCAACTACCAGATCCCAACTCAATCAAACTGACTTTGTCGTCCCTGCAAATTTTTTATTGAAACTTTTAAACTCTCCATTTCCTTGATTCCCGCTTTTCATAGTATTAGATGCATAAGGACTTTTAAAGATACAAATTTTATTTGTTAAAATAAAATAGAATTTTAG
>CAZMEG010000300.1:0-4975 GCA_964565205.1 uncultured Cytophagia bacterium | reverse complement strand
AAATTTTGTTTTGCTCAATGTAATTTAAGGCGTCATCAATAACCAGCTCGACCCGTGGATCATCGAAAGCCCCCTGGTGCATTTCGGACAAATGCCTGCGACACGCTTCTACCACCTCCCCATCAATATCGACCATCACCACCTTTTGCACATCTTTCCAGCGAAGAATTTCCCGAATCGTGGCACCTTCCCCACCTCCCAGTACCAGCACAGATCGAGGGGCTTGATGAAAAATCATGGCCGGGTGTACCAGGGGTTCATGATAAAGAAATTCATCCAGGGTGGAAGATTGCCATTTGCCATCCAAAATGAGAGCTTTTCCATAAGCTCCGGTTTCCACAATATACATTTCCTGGTACTTGGTCTTTTTGTAAGTCAGCACTCTGGTTATGCCGTGCGCATAAATATCCCACGGAGTAATGTATTCATTGATCCAGAAATCTGCTTTTACCTGAAAACCCGGCATACTCTCTCCTTATTTTTTAATTACAGGGTTTTTATCCGACCTGTACATTCTTGAAACTCACCCCCTGAATCCTCCTTTCTTGGGTCAGGTGAGGGGACTTTAACCCATAAATTTCCGTTGACTTACACGAACATAAGTTTCAAAACGAAATCCTTTTTTTTCTATGCGTTCAAGCAAACGAAAATTTCGATCACCTAAATTTTCAAAATCCGGGAAAAAGGCATCCCCCGGGTAATCTCCTTCGACAATCGTTAATTCCAGGCGATGCGCTACAGGTAAGGCCCGGGCAAATACCTGCTGGCCACCTATCACAAAGATGCGCTCCTCCTCTTTAAGCAAATTCATGGCCTCTTCCCAACTGGCACAGGTTTCCACATGAGGCCATTGTGGAAATGTATAATATTTTGTGAGTACCACATTGCGGCGATCTGGTAATGGTTTACCCAGGCGCTCCACGATAGATTCGAACGTCTTTCTACCCATCAGCACGGCATGTCCCACCGTTAACTGCTTGAACCGTCGAAGGTCTTCGGAAATATACCAGGGTAACTTCCCCTGATAACCAATGGCTCGATTTTTTTCTGCAATAGCGGCAATGATTACAATTTCCGGTTTGGACATCAGACCGCGACTTCGAATTTGATGGGATCGTGATACTGGTAATTTATGAGCTGGAAATCTTCAAATCTTAACTCATCCAGGGGTTTGCGTGCAATTTTTAATTGTGGAGGAGGGTAGGGCTCACGTCTCAATTGCTCTTTTAGGCCATCAATGTGGTTGACATAAATGTGGGCATCCACCAGCGTGTGGGCAAATTCGCCTACCTGCAAACCTACCTCCTGGGCTATGGCCTGAGTTAGCAGGGCATAGCAAGCCAGATTAAAGGGAACACCAATAGCAATATCAGCACTCCGCTGGGTAAGATGGCAATTTAAACGGCCGTCCTGTACATTTAAAATCCAGGTCATGTGACAGGGGGGCAATTTACTCACCACCGCATTGGCCGGATGCCATGCTGTAATGACGATGCGACGCGAGTTGGGATTATGCTTCAATTCATGAATGGCCCAGCCTAACTGGTCAAACGAAAGGGAGCCATCGGCTTCCCGATGAACAAACGGATGGTTTTTATCAACAAAAACTTCTGCGCCCAGGGCTACACTGCTCGCCGGCACGGGAAAGCGACGCCAGTAACGGCCGTAAGCTGTTTCCAGATTTCCCTGAGCATCTGCCCACGGATCCCAGATTTTGGTGTATTTTCGTAGTTCACGTATATGGTCTTCTCCGGAAATGTACCAGAGCACCTCGTGTAACATGGCGTTAAAATTCACTTTTTTAGTTGTAAGTAAGGGATAGCCCTGAGAAAGATCCACCCGGTAGAACTCAGCAAATGTGGAAATAGTATCCACCCCGGTGCGATTTGATTTTAATTTGCCATGCGTTAAAACACGCTCTACCAATTCAAGATATTCACGCAAGAAAACACCTCTTAATAAATTTTTATTTGGCGTGATTAGTTTACAAATTAATATGTTAAATATTTAATCTAATTTCAAGAGAAATTTGTGAATCAATTAATGTAATTTTCCCTTGACTTTTAAACAATTAATCCATAAAATATTTAAAACAAAAATGGAATTTTAAGTATGGCAACCTCCCTGACGATATCCAGAATAGAACCTCATGATACAAAAATTTAATTCCGCAAAGCCTGATTAGTTTATGTATTGAATTTTAAAAACATTTTTATTTTATTTAGGAATGAAATAAACGGGTAATAGGTTAATTATTAATAAATAAAGTCTTATTCTGTATTTTAATTCATGAATAATTTTCCACGGACATATCGATTAGGTTTGGGGGGAGGGTTAACGAAGGCGATTAAATATCTGCTTATTATCAATACCGCTGTTTTTATATTACAACACATCTTTCCTGACAACCTCCTTATCAAATGGTTTGGCATGCATCCTAAGTGGGTGTATTCGAAATTTCAAATCTGGCAAGTATTTACCTATATGTTTTTACATGCCCAGGGAGAAATCTGGCATTTGCTATTTAATATGTTTGTACTGTGGATGTTTGGATGTGAAGTAGAAAGAACCCTGGGTACTCGTGAATTTGTCAAGTATTATCTTTTGTGTGGTGTGGGTGCGGGTATTTTTCACCTGATCTGGAACTTCCATTCAACCATCCCTGTTGTGGGGGCTTCAGGTGCCATATATGGAGTTATGGTTGCTTTTGCGGTTTTGTTCCCGGAGCGTTTAATCACCCTGCTTTTATTTTTAATTTTACCCGTGCAAATTCGAGCAAAAGTTTTAGTTATGATATTTGCCGGGATTTCCTTATTTTTAGGCGTCTTTGGTGGTCCCGATGGTGTTGCACATTTTGCCCATCTTGGAGGCATGCTGGTAGGTTTTGTTTATTTGAAATTAGACTGGCGATTGGACTATTTAGGTACCTGGATACGTCGCCAGAGAGAATCACGGAAAATGATTAAAACTATAAAAAAACGTCAGGCTATTGAACGCATTCGAGAGCGTGTAGATCAAATACTGGACAAAATAAATGAAGTAGGTTATGATAATTTAACCGAAGAAGAAAAGAGAATCTTGAAAGAAGCCAGTCATTTATTAAGCAAGGAACAGGAAAAAGAAAATTGAGATTCCAGATGACAGTATGTACCTAAAGATGGGGAGGAAAATCTTAAAGCAACTTTTTGTGATTTTTCTTTTCTTCTTATTACCTTCCACAACAAACAGTCAGACCAAATCGTGGGAACAGATTCTAATCAATGAAGCGAAACGCAAGGATGGCCATTATTTCGTTTCTTTAAATAAAATTTCCGAAGTTTTAAATCTTAACACCTATTACAGCAACAAAGCCCGCAAGGTTTTACTTTACATTGGCGATGATAAAATCACCGTCACAGCTTTCAGTCCCTTTATAGTAGCCGACCAAACCGTCATCCAGTTGCCCATTGAAACCCGATACCGGGATGGAGATATTTTCGTACCAATCCATTTCTTTTTGCCTATTCTTAAATCTTATATGGATACCAACGATAATTTTTCTGACGCAAATGACCTGAAGTTTCTGACCCACCGGGCTAATATTTTGGGCATTCGAAGTGAAAAAAAAGCCAATGGAACTTTAATCCGAATTCTTACCACGCAGGCATTTGATAAATCTAACATCAGTACGCGCTACAGCAGAAGATGGTTTTATGTGGATATTCTGTATGGTAAAATAAATAAAGAAAACATTACCATAAAGAATAAATCCGATTTAATTCGCGAAATCGTTCCGATACAACTGGAACAGATGGTCCAGCTTTCTTTTCGATTGAAAAAAGATATCTCGAGCAGTAATATCGAAGTCACTCTGCAACCCAATGAAATCTGGATTGCCATTCCAGAAAGCCAACCCTCCCCCGATCTGATTAAAAAGCTAAAAACAGACAAGGAGAAATGGCGGATTGATAAAATTGTCATTGATCCCGGCCACGGTGGGCGAGATCCGGGCGCCATAGGACCCCACGGCACCAGAGAAAAAGATGTGGTACTGGCTATTTGCAAAAAACTCAAAAGATTGATTGAAAAAAATTTAGACATTGAAGTCATCATGACACGGGAATCAGATGTATTCGTCCCTTTGAAAGAAAGAACCCAGTTAGCCAATAAGAAGGGGGGCAAGCTTTTTATTAGCGTACATGCCAATTCCAATCGTAGCTCCAGGGTTGGTGGTGTCACCACTTATTTTTTAGGACCGGCCAGATCGGAAGAGGCCTTAGAAGTAGCCCAACGTGAAAACGCTGTGATCCAGTATGAGGCAGATACGGGTGCTTATTCAAAATTAGGCGATGAAGCCTTCATCCTGGCAGCCATGGCACAAAATGATTACATGCGGGAAAGCCAGGACCTGGCCGCTATGATTCAGCGGGAATTTAAAAATCAACTGAAAATTAAGAACCGTGGTGTAAAGCAGGCTGGATATTATGTACTTGTTGGGGCCTCTATGCCCAATGTTTTGATTGAGACCGCTTTTATTTCAAACAAAAAAGAAGAAAAATTGCTAAGATCTTCTCGTTTTCAACAGAAAGTTGCCGAAGCTATTTTTAAAAGCATTAAGAAATTTAAACAAAAATACGAATGGGATTTATGATTTACTTTTTCCTGAATTGTAACTGAAAAAATATCCAAGGAAAGCAACCAAACCTAAACAGGCAAACGCTAACAAAACCATCAATGTATTTTCTTTAAAAATTAAATTAATAGATTCAGGGTCCCCAAGCAAGATTAAAGATGCCCAATTTTCAGGATTCCGATCATAATGCTTCATATAGAATAATTTAGCATGTCGTAAAGCCGCACTTCTACTCATCCCGATTTTTAAATTTTTATAAAATTCTTTTAAAATAATCCACTGGGCTTGTTTTTCCATAGGCCACATATTAATCAATAAACTATTAGCCCCGGCAAAATAAAATCCATGAAATAAGGTTTGGAG
>CAZMEG010000299.1:0-4995 GCA_964565205.1 uncultured Cytophagia bacterium | reverse complement strand
AATTTTGGTTTTTGTTATCATTCACATTGAGAATAAAATCGGCTTCTCTTTCATCTGTAATAGGTAGCTTCGTATCCAGTGTTTCCACACTTATAGCCTCTATACCGATGATTTTTCTTAAAACTGCCTCAGCAACTTCTTTAAGATTTTCTTTCAGAATCCTGTCAAAATCACGGGTCGATGGAGACATAAAGCTTATTATCTTATTTTAAATTAAGCCAGTTGCTCCAGGGCCCGCCGTACCAGATTCTTTGTCAATTGAATTTTGTAAGCATTGTACTTCATGGGTTGTGCGTCGGATACGGCCGCCGCGGCTGCTTTTTTGATGACTCCTTCATTAAGCACATTCCCTTCCAGTTCGGACTGGGCGGCTTCAGCACGCCAGGGAATGGGAGCGACTCCCCCAAGTACTATGCTGGCTTTCTTCACTCTCTGACCGTCCATTTGCAAAACCGCGGCTACGCTGCTGATGGCGAAGTCCATGGATTGCTTTTCCCGAAACTTCAGGTAAATGGAACGGGTGCCTGGCTCAGGCTCAGGAACAACAATCTTTGTGATAATTTCATTGGGACGTAGCACATTTTCCCTGCGCAAATTGTCTATGGGCAGCTCAAAAAATTCATCCAGGGGAATCGTTTCTGTGCCATCAGGACCAAAAACTTCCACGGAAGCACCAAGCGCCCGTAAAGCCGGGGCCGAATCAGACGGATGCACAATAAAACTGGGACCACCACCGAAAATCGCGTTGTATTTGTTCAACCCCTCAGCAGCATAACATTTGCTTCCACCTTTTTTCAAACATACATACTCTCGTCCGCGGAAATACCAGCACCTTGGTCGCTGGCAGAGGTTCCCCCCGATGGTTCCCATATTACGCAACTGAGGTGTAGCAATGGAAAAAGCCGCCTGGGCTAACACCGGATATTTTTTCCTGATCATCTCATTTTGGGCAATTTCCGCGATGGTGGTTAAAGCACCAATTTTAAGGTTCTGGCCATTTTGAATACCGTACAATTCTTTGATATTTTTTATATTAACCACTCGTTTGGGTTGGATGAGCCTTTCTTTAAGCATGTCCAGCAGGTCGGTCCCGCCAGCCAGAACCACACTTTCGTTCCATTTCCGACTTAAAAGTGTGGGAAGGTCTTCGAGTTTACTGGCATTGACATATTCAAATGGAACCATGATTTAACCCTCCTTCCCGGCGAATTTCCGGGATTCCAGTGCAGTTAAAACACGATCGGGAGTCATGGGAAGTTGCCGCATCCGTACCCCGATGGCATTGTACACGGCATTGGCAATGGCGGCATTGGTGGGTATGGTGGGCGGTTCACCTATGCCAACCACTCCCCTTTCCGGTTCATCAAATAAGATAATTTCAATTTCCGGGGTTTCCATGACTCCGGCTATCTTGTAGTTTTCATAATTTGGATTCAAAACTGTGCCAGTTAACGGATCCATGATACGATTTTCAAACAGGGCGTAGCTAATCCCCTGGATAATTCCACCATTGATCTGGCTCTCTGTGGTGAGGCGATTCAGGATGAGACCACAATCTGCTACGGCTACCACCTTTTCCACATGGATTTGACCGGTATCGGTATCCACAGTTACTTCCACAAACTGGCAGCCTGAAACTCCTGCTGAAGATAAACCCTGTACCCATTCTCCGTGAGCTTCCAGGGGTTCGGTATCCAGTAGACTGCACAGTTCTTTCCAGTTCAGGCTTTTATTGTTTGCGCCTTTTATCACTACTTTTCCCGGTTGCCACGCCACCTGTTCCACTGGCACTCCAAAATGGTTTGCCGCCAGCTCCAGAAGCCTGGCTTTGGCTTTTTCGGTGGTGTTTTTAATGGCAGGCGCCACCGAAGGCGAAGTGGTGCTACCACCAGAGGCTCCAGAATAAGGATAGTCGGAATGGCCAATCAACGGGCGTACATGCTTCATGTCTATGCCAAGCTCTTCGGCCGCCACGGCTGCCACATGGGTGCGAGTACCCGTGCCAATATCCTGGGTGCCGCATTTCACCTCTACCAGACCATCCGGATAGATGGTGACTTTCGCCTTGGTACCTCGACCCCCTGGCCACCAGATGCTGGCGGCACACCCAAACCCTCGTTTAACGGAACCCTTATCGCTTCCCGGTTTAGGATGCCGTCGCTGCCAGCCAAACCGCTGCGCTCCAAGGCGCCATTCTTTCTGACGGGTTGGATTGGGATCATTTTTCAAACGAAATTCCAGCGGGTCCATGTTAAGTTTTTCTGCCAGCTCATCCATCACCTGTTCCATGGTAAAGGCGGCCTGGGGACAACCGGGGGCTCGAAATGGTCGGGCTTCACCCGCATTGATGAAAACGTCGTGGTGTTCATGCCGGTAATTGGGGATTTCATAAACGATGGGGAGGCGTACGCGAGCTCCTCCGCCGATGCCAGCTGTACCATAAGTCACCGCCGAAAAAGCTACCAGTTTACCCTGTTTGGTTGCTCCAACTTTTAAATATTGTTTACTATCCGGACGATTGCCTGTGCTGGCAAAATCGTGTTTGCGAGTAAGCATTAATTTCACCGGAGCGCCAGCCTGTTTTGCCAGTCGTGCGGCAATAGCCGAATAACGACCCGCTTGCAGTTTGCTACCAAATCCAGCGCCCATGTGTTCACAGATTACCCGCACTTTGCTGGTGGGAATATTCAGGTATCGGGCCACCCCTTCTCGCACACCATGAACTGCCTGGGTAGAATCCCAGAGTATGAGGGTATCGCCATCCCACATGGCTACACTGCCGTGGGGTTCCAGACAGGAGTGGGTTTGCACCTGCGTACGAAATTCGGCTTCCACAATCACATCGGCCTGAGCGAAACCGGCTTCAACATCCCCCTGTTCTCGTACTCGCCCCTTTTGAATATTCTCACGATTGGCGTATACCCGCGGAGCCCCTTCCTTCATGGCATTTTCTAAATCTACCACGAAAGGAAGCACTTCGTATTCCACTTCAAATAATTCCAGGGCGTCTTCGGCGATTTCTGGCGAGATGGCTGCTACCGCCGCTACCTCTTCACCTGCATAGCGAATAGTGCCTGTGGGATGTACATCGGTTAGTACGGCTTTCACCCCTGGTAATTTACGAACCTTGGAGTCATCGATTTTGATAATCTTAGCTGCTGGATGTGGCGAGGTAAGAATGCGCCCATAAAGCATCCCTTTTTGAGCTATATCATATGTGTACTTAGCCTTCCCGCTGACCTTGAGCGGGCCGTCCACCCTGGAGTAATACTTACTGAGGATGGACATTTCATTTAACGGTTTCCAACCAGCCATGGCCTACCCTCCTTTCTTCATGTTTTTTGCCGCCTGCTGCACCGCCTCAAATACTTTGGGATAGGTACCACAGCGACAAAGATTCCCGGATAGACCTATTTTAATCTCTTCCAGCGTGGGCTGAGGATTTTTCTGTAAAAGCGCAGTAGCTGCCATCACAAAACCCGGTGTGCAGAAACCACACATCAGGCCATCCTTCTCAACCAGGGCCTGTTGCACGGGCGTGAGATGGTTTTCATCACCCAGGCCTTCCACCGTGGTGATGTCCCGGCCCCGGCAATCCAGAGCTAACATCATACAGGCCAGCATGGGTTCACCATCTACCAGTACGGTACAGGCTCCACATTGTCCGCGATCGCAAACTTCTTTACTACCGGTTAAATTAAGATGATCACGCAAAGCCCGTAGCAAGGTGGTGCGTGGTTCCACTTTTACCTGGTAATTTCTACCGTTTACACTTAAAGTAATGGTCTGAAAGCCAGAGATGATTTCCACATCCGGTCCCAGAATGGCAGCAGCCGTCTCTTTGCTTAGCAATCCCCCCGTTGCCAGAGTTGCAGAACCCAGCAATCCACTTCCCATGCCTTTAAGAAACCCACGTCGAGAGATTTTCTTGGAAAGGAATTTTTGTTGAGATGACATGACCAACCTCTCCGTTTATTTATAGGTGGGTGTTTATTTTGAATAATTCACTATTGAATAAATGTAAAAATTGAAAATTAATAATGCAAGTAAGAAATAAGTTTTAGCGAAATTTTTAAGCTATACTTATAATGATGTTATCCACCTCCACAACACCTTAACACATGAACACTTAACCCTTTAACTTGACCTGACATTTTGGACAAAAGTAAGTGCTTCGCCCGGAAAGTACGATTCGTTCAATGATGGATTGACATTGCGGGCAGGGTTGTCCGGCTCGATCATAAACGGCCAGCTTCAGTTGAAAAAAGCCAGCTTCCCCTTTGCTGTTAACGAAATCGTTGATAGTGGTACCGCCCCGTTTGATGGCACTGATGAGAACCCTGCGTATAGCACCCAGTAAATTTTCCCATTGCTTAACATTCAAATTACCGGCCGGAGTTAAAGGATGAATTCCGGCATAATATAAAGCTTCGTTGGTATAAATATTGCCCAGACCGGCTATGAAGCGAGCATCCATGAGCAGATTTTTAATGGGCAAAGATCGACCTTGAGCACGTTGCCAGAGCTCTTCTGCTTGTGTATCCGGATCCAGGGGTTCCAGACCAAGATGCTGGAAGCGCGGATAATTTTTTATTTGTTCCTGTGGCACTACATCCATCATACCAAAGCGGCGTGGATCATGATATCGCAATTCCCAGCCGTCCTCAAAATAGATTTGAATGTGATCGTGTCTTTGCACGGGAAAATTATGAGGGACTAAAAGCAGACGTCCACTCATACCCAGGTGAATGATAAGATAGTGATGATTGAGTGCAAACAAAAGATATTTAGCCCGTCGGTCAATATCATGAATGGTCTGGCCTATCATTTTTCTCAGTTTATCCTTATCTACGGGCCAGCGCAAACGAGGTTCATGTACCCGTATATCTTTAATCTTTCTACCCGGCAAATGGCGTTGCAACCCCGTGCGGATGGTTTCTACTTCAGGTAATTCGGGCATAATTTACTTGCAACATAATTTATAAACCTTTAAAT
>CAZMEG010000298.1:0-5017 GCA_964565205.1 uncultured Cytophagia bacterium | reverse complement strand
TACAGAGGGCTTTTGAGTTTAGTCTGGAAGCGCATAAAGACCAATTGCGGAAATCGGGGGAGCCGTATTTTGTGCATTGCTTGGAAGTAGCCAAGATTTTAACCGATCTCAGAATGGATGTGACCACCATTGCCGGTGGTTTACTGCACGATGTGGTAGAAGATACGGGCATCACGATTAAAGAAGTGGAAGAAAAATTCGGTACCGAGATCGCCCGTTTAGTAGATGGTGTAACCAAAATCAGTGAGATTCGGTTCGACAGCGTGGAACAGAAGCAGGCAGAAAACTTTCGTAAAATGATCCTCTCGATGGTTAAGGATATTCGGGTTATCATGATTAAATTTGCCGACCGTTTGCACAATATGCGTACTATTGAGTATCTACCCAGAAAAAAACAGGAACGGATTGCCATCGAAACCCGGGATGTGTACGCTCCGTTAGCCCACCGGCTTGGAATTGCAAAAATAAAATGGGAGCTGGAAGACCTGGTCCTGAAAACTCTGGAGCCTGAAATTTACTGGGAGCTGGTACAGAAAATCGCTGATAAACGAGAAGAACGTGAGCGTTACATTCGTCGAGTTACTGCTCCGATTAAAAAAGAATTGAAAAAATATAACATAAAAGCAAAAATCGAAGGTCGGCCAAAACATTTTTATAGTATTTATGGGAAAATGATTAAAAGGCAATTGCCATTTGAAAAAATCTACGATTTGCTGGCCATTCGAATCATTGTCGAGAAGGTAGAAGAATGTTATTTTGTGCTGGGAATTGTTCATAATTTATATACCCCGGTTCACGAACGTTTCAAAGATTATATTGCCACGCCCAAATCCAATATGTATCAATCGTTGCATACTACGGTGGTGGGTCCGGAGGGTAAGATGGTGGAAATTCAGATACGAACCGAAGAGATGCATCGCACCGCCGAAGAAGGAATTGCTGCACACTGGCGTTACAAAGAAGGCCAGATGAAAGAGGATGAGCTTGATCGACATCTGTCCTGGCTCAGGCAAATCCTCGAATGGCAACAGGAGACCAAAGACCCCTCCGAATTTATGGAAAATCTGCGTATCGACTTGTTCCAGGATGAGGTGTTTGTGTTCACACCCAAAGGGGACCTTCTAAAATTACCGCTTGGTTCAACTCCTGTGGATTTTGCCTTCGCAGTCCACACGGATATAGGCCTGCATTGTATCGGTGCTAAAGTGAATGGCCGAATCGTTCCATTAAATTATAAACTTAAAAGCGGCGACTCGGTTGAAATTATTACATCGCCCAATCAAAAACCCAACCCTGACTGGATTAAATTTGTTAAGACCTCAAAAGCCAGAAGCCGTATCAAGCGTTGGATTAAAGATTCTTTTTATGAACAAAGCTTAAAATTAGGCGAAGAGATTTTAAGCAAACAATTCAAAAAATATAACATCAAGCGTGAGAATGTCGATTTAAACGAAATTGCACAAAGTTTAAATTATCCCAACTCCCAGCAGTTACTTGCCGCCATCGGTCGAGGCGATGCTTCTGTTCAAACCGTGATCAATAAAATTGCTCCAGAAAAGACCGTTGGTATTAAAAAGAGTTCCCTGCTACAAAAATTCATCAACAAAGCCCGGGGCACGGCCAAAGGCGTGCGTGTCCAGGGTCTGGATAATTTGATGATTAATTTTGGTAAATGCTGTCAACCCTTGCCTGGAGATGATATTCTGGGCTACATTACACGGGGCCGTGGTATTGTGGTACACCGGCGCGACTGCAAGAATATTGCCAATTTGCTTGAGGATCAGGACCGCACCATTGAGGTCGAATGGGATGTGGACAAAGATAAACATTTTATGGTTCAATTAAATTTGCTGGGTGAAGATCGCAAGCATTTTCTCAGAGATATTTCTGAATCCATCTCCCAGACCGATACCAACATCGTCAGCATCGAAATGAAGGCTGAAGATGCCATTGTACACAGCAACATCATTCTTGAAGTCCGCAATCTGCAGCATTTAACCCGGGTGATTAATAAAATAAACAAAGTGAAAGGAGTCATTAGTGTTGAGCGTTTAAATGGTACAACCGATACATTAAATCCCACCGAAGAGTAAATTTTTTATTTTTATAATGGTAATTGATGTTAAATAAATAAAAGGAGAGGAGTCCATGAAAAGAACAATCACTAAAAAGGATGTAGCTAAAAGAACGGCTAAACTTGTTGGTGAGAAGATTTATTTAACCGAAAAAATCGTTGATGGGGTGTTCACAGCATTGAGAGAGTTCATGGCCGAAGCCGATCCCGAGATACGCATCGAGATTCGTGACTTTGGTGTGTTTGAGGTAAAAACCACCAAACCCAAACCAAAAGCGAGAAATCCCAAAACGGGCGAGATCATATATGTTCCTGCCCGCCGTAAAACCCATTTCAAGGCTGGTAAACTGCTCAAAGAAATCCTTAAGCAGCCTTTGAATGAACTTGAATCCGTTGAAAAATAGCCTTTAAGGCTTTTAAATGTGGTATCAACTCAATCATGAAAAATTTAAAAGGGAGAATTTTAGCCCTTGATTATGGAGAGAAACGCATCGGTTTAGCTATAAGCGACCCGCTGGGAGTTACAGCCCAGGGACTGGGTACCATCGAGTATAAAAATTTAAAGGAGGCTATAGCTGAAATAAAAAATGTCATTGTTCGTTATTCTGTGAAGAAATTAGTTCTCGGACTGCCTTTAAATTTAAAAGGAGAAATTGGTCCTATTGCGAGGGAGGTACAAAAATTCGCTGAGCATCTTAAAAACGAAACGGGTATTCCGGTCAACTTCTGGGATGAGCGCCTCACGTCAGTGGAAGCCGAACGTACCTTAATTCAAATGGGGAAGTCTCCAGGTTTAAATAAAAAACAAATAGATGAAATTGCTGCCATATTAATTTTACAGGGATATTTACAATCTCAACATGGATGAAAAAATCATAATTGGACTAATCGGTACGGGTGCCGTTGCACAGATAGCCCATATTCCATTCTGGAAAAAGATTCCCGAGGTGGAACTGCTTGCGGTATGTGATAAAAATAAAACTAAAGCCCAATTAATTGCTGAAAAGTTTAAAATTCCCTACTACTTTTCCGACGTGGAGGAATTATTTAAACTGGAGCCTGTTCAGGTGATTGATATCTGCGTACCCACACGAAGCCATATGGAATTGACTGTGGAAGCTCTTTCTGCTGGAAAACATGTAATTGTGGAGAAACCCATGGCGCGAAATTTTCAGGAAGCCGAAAGAATGGTTCAGGCGGCCGAAAAAAACGATAAAAAGCTTATGGTGGCAATGAATGTTAGATTTCGCAATGATGCCCGAATTTTAAAGACATTTGCCCAAAGCGGGGAACTGGGTGATTTATTCTATTTTAAATCGGGCTGGTTGCGAGCAAGAGAAAAGCTGGTCACTCATGGCTGGTTTATGAATAAAGAAATAGCGGGAGGCGGTGTCTTCATGGATTTAGGTATACAATTGTTAGACCTGGGACTGTGGCTCATGGGTAATGTGACAGCCGACAGCGTGAAAGCCACCACTTTTAATAAAATCAGCCACTATGAAGTTGAAGATACCGCCTTTGCTTTTATACGTCTGAATAATGGGGCCATTTTGAACATTGAAGTGAGCTGGACCTTACCCTCTCTTGAGGACTTTTTTAATACCAGTATCTTTGGAACACACGGTACCGCTATTTTAAATCCATTGCGCATTCATAAAGAACTGCATGGTAATTTAGTAAATGTAACCCCCGCACAGGAAGAATCTCCTAAAGATTTATACAAGAAATCTTATCAAAATGAACTCCTGCATTTTGTTCGTGCCCTGCAAAACAAAGAAACGTTAATTTCTACAGGCAAAGAGCACTTAGAACGAATGCGTATCATCGATGCCATTTATCAATCAGCAAAAACCGGTCGTGAAGTAATCTTGGGATGAAATCAGAGTATATTTTTGCTTTTTTCACGGCGATATTATTTAGCTTAGCTTTTCCACCCTTCAAATATGGATTTTTAGCCTACTGGGCTTTAGTCCCATTTTTTTATTTACTGGAAGGTAAAAATCTTAAGAGTTCTTTCTACTGGGGTTATGTCACAGGATTATTGATCAGTTTAGGAACTATTTACTGGATTTCATTTGTTACCTTACCCGGCGCCATAGCCACTTTACTTATCCATCCACTTTATTTTTCTCTTTATGCCATGTTACATTCATTTGTACGGGAACGCTTAAAGGAGCGATATGTTCTCGCCATCCCTTTTATCTGGACCGGCATCGAATATCTTAAATCCCTTGGTGAATTAGGATTTCCCTGGGTTTCTCTGGGATATACACAGTCTCATTATATTTATCTAATTCAATACGCTTCCTACACAAGTGTTTTCGGAGTCACATTCTGGGTAGTCATGATTAATGTGCTCATATATTTGATTCTTAAAAATATCGAGAATCGGAGAAAAGTTGTTATCTATTTAAGCACGATTTTGGTTTTGATTATCACTCCCTGGGTGTATGGTAAACTCGTTGTACCAGAGGAGGAGAATTTTGAAGATGCTCTCACAGTGGGTCTTATTCAGGGAAATATCGATCCATTTATGAAGTGGAAGAAAGAAAATATCGAGATGAGCTTTGCCAAATATGATCGATTAAGCCGAGAAGCTGCGAAATATCATCCGGATTTATTAATCTGGCCGGAAACCGCAACCCCCACTTATTTGCTGCATAATCGGCAGAATTTTATGCGCGTAAAAAATTTAGTCCAGGAATTGAATATTCCGCTGGTTACCGGCACACCCGATTACATTTTTATTACACGGAATGAATACAAAACTTTTAATTCAGCCGTTTTGATTACTCCAGGCAGTTCTTTCATTCCAAAATATGATAAAATGCACCTCGTGCCTTTTGGTGAACGGGTACCCTATGAAGATGCCATCCCTTTTTTTAAAGACTTCATCCAGAGTCTTGAGATGGGTGAAGGGAATTTTTCCCCCGGTAAAAAGAT
>CAZMEG010000297.1:0-5032 GCA_964565205.1 uncultured Cytophagia bacterium | reverse complement strand
ATTTTGTTCTGATCAACTTTTGCCTCTATATGCCAATCTTTTATATTTTGCGGTAATTGTTTTCTAAAATCATCAAAAATATCTTTCCACTCAGAAAATGATGGCGTTTGATCTTTTACTGTTAAAGTTAACTTCACCTCCTTTTCTCCGGGTAAACAGGCTTCCTTACAAACCAACCATGAAACTTTAGCCAAAAGATTCACCTGTGTATTAGTCAAAGTTGCAGGAGGCGAAATTTTACATAAAAGCAAAACATTATTTTTATAACCGTAATTAACAAGTTGTGGTGATTTAATGACTTCCGGAATTGGCCATAGAATTTCATCTGCTTGAAATCCTTCAGGTAATTTCCATGTAACTTTCACGGGTAAACCTGAGTCGCCCGGGTTTCGCCAGTAAATATGCCAGTCCTTTTTTATATTAAAATAAATGCCGATCCAGAAGGGATACCCAGGTTGAAGAGACCGAACTTCCGAAATTAAACGAACTTTAACTAAATCGTTGTCATTTGCCTGAATATTTAACGTCATTAGGACACTTATGATCATAATTAAAAAGAATACCTTTTCTATCATCAGTGGACCCCGCTCTACTTTTCATAATTATTCTAATTAAACCATTAACTCTATTTCTTTTTGCACTGCCTTTATGGCTTTTCCCTGGATGGCCATATCTTTGATTTGTTCCATTCTGGTTTGTAAAAATTCATCTTCCATAATTAATTTAAATGGATAAAATTGACTACTCTCAACATGATAATCGATTAGAAAATCAAATAAAAGGTGCGTACCTCGTCCCAGTGGAAAATGTTTTAAATCGGTTTCCTTATCCATTGCGCTTAATTGCAGGGCTTGCACCCCACAGAGATATTCAATAGCATTGATATACTGTACATTATTCATAACTTTTAAAGCTTTATTGGCTGCGATCATACCCATGCTTACATGATCTTCCTGATTCTCTGAAGTTGGTATGGAGTCCACGCTGGCAGGATGAGCTAAGACTTTATTTTCAGAGGCTAGTTGAGCTGCTGTGTACTGGGTCATCATCAATCCGGTATTTAAACCAATTTTGCCACCCGACAGATTTCTTGGCAAACCATAACTTAAAGCCGGGCTCAATAGACGAAAAATACGCCTTTCAGCAATATTACCAATTTCTGCTAAAGCAATGGCCAGGAAATCCATAGCAAAAGCCAGGGGTTCACCATGAAAATTTCCCCCGCTTATCACTACGTAACCATGCCCTCCCTTATCAGGAAAAATTACTGGATTATCGGTGACAGCTTGGGTTTCTCGTTCAATAATCTCTTTTACAAAATGAAATGTATCCTTACATGCACCATGTACCTGTGGAATACATCTTAAAGAATAGGCATCCTGAACACGATTTTTCTCAAACTCATACTTAAAGGTATACAATTTTAAAAATTCTGCGTGTTGGGGATTTTCTTTGAGTTCATTAATGCCAGCCAATTTTTTATCGGTTAAAGTTTTAAAATAAGTCATTCGTGCTTCAGGAGTCATCCGTTTACTATTTGCTATCAGATTTCTAATGTTTTTAGCTGTCACAATCTGCCCTTTTTGATTTCGAATTTGATGCAATTCTTCTGTAAAAGCATCTGGTTCGCACATCATCGCTTCCAGGGACAAAGCGGCAGCCATATCTGCATTTTTCAAAAGAATTTCCACATCATAAATTAACAAGACAGCAATGGCAAGCATTACGGAAGTGGCGTTAGTTAACGAAATTGCTTCTTTACCGTGCAGACGTAAAGGTTGGAAGGTTACCGTTTCCTGCCCTCTTTGAAATTGAATAAATCCTTTTTCGGTTTTTAGTTGTTTGAGTGGGATTTTTTTATCCCCGACCCATATTTGTGCTTCATCTTCACCAGTCAGCACTGTGGCTATGTGAGTCAATGGTGCCAGATCACCACTGGCCCCTAATGATCCCTGCGAAGGAACTACTGGATGAATATGTTTATTTAGCATTTCAATAAGTTTGTCAACTACTTCTCCCCTCACTCCTGAAAAACCTCTGGATAAAGCCTGTGCTTGTAAAAGCATTGCCGCTCGAACTATCTCAATGGATAACGGCTCCCCTACACCAACACTATGCGATTTTATATAATTTTCCTGAAACGGTTCAATATCATCCGGGTCCAGTTGAACATTTTTTAAGGAGCCAACCCCCGTATTAAAGCCGTATTTGGGAGGTGCATCTTTAACAAACCAATTTTTTTCAATAAAATTTCGCACCTGGGTCAATTTTTCTCGTTTGGTTCCACGAAATGGCCTAACTTTAGCCCCGTACCTTGCTACCGCAATAATTTCTGGAATAGTTAAATCCTTTTCATTAAGCGAAACTGATTGGATTTCTTCAGGGTGTGGGTGATTATGTTTCAAAAGTTAAACCTCCTTAATTAAACAATAAATAGTTCTTTTATAGCATTTCGATAGATTTCTTCTAAGAAATTCACATCGGTTGATATTAAATTATTAATTATCAATTCAGGAACTTTAGAAACATGGCCAATTATTTTATATTTTACTTTAAAACTTCTGCATAAATCTTCTAATAGTATCAAATTTGCCTCTTTGAGACTTAAAATAATTCTTGTTTGATCTTCTCCAAACAAAATAAAGTCATTTCGGCCATTTATTTCAAAATTAATATGAGCACCTAAAGTAATATCTGGATTTAAAAAACAACATTCTGCCAGAGCGCATGCCAAACCTCCTTCTGAGACGTCATGAGCTGAGTGGACAATACCTGCTTTGATTGCTTCTAAGCAGCAATCCTGCACTCGTTTCTCTAAATTCAAATCAAGGCTTGGACAGTTCCCGACTACTTTACCATAATGGACTTTGAGATACTCGCTTCCGCCAATTTCACCTTTGTTCTCACCCAGCAGTACGATTACATCTTCGGGTTGTTTAAACCAGGAAGTCGTGACATGTTTCAAATCTGATATTAAGCCTAACATCCCAATGACCGGGGTTGGATAAATTGCACCGTCTGGATTTTCATTGTAGAAGCTTACATTGCCTCCGGTTACTGGGGTTTCAAGTATTTCACAGGCTTCTTTCATACCAGCTATGGCTTCTTTAAATTGCCAGTAAATTTCAGGCTTGTAAGGATTCCCAAAGTTGAGGCAGTTGGTAATTGCGATCGGTTTAGCTCCAGAACAAACCACATTGCGAGCGGCTTCGGCCACGGCAATCATAGTTCCTACACGTGGATTCAAAAATGTGTAGCGGCCATTGCAATCTGTTTTCATGGCTAAAGCTTTGTTAGTTCCTTTTATACGAATCACAGCCGCATCTGACCCCGGTAACACTACTGTATTGGTACGCACCATATGGTCATATTGCCGGGTTACCCATTCTTTACTGGCAATATTTGGAGAAGCCATGAGTTTTTCTAAAATTTCATTTAAATTTTGGGGTTCTGGTAAAGAATTCAGAGGAAAATTGTGAAGCTCTTCGATGTACCCAGGTTTTTGCCATTCCCGATAATAAACCGGAGCCCCACCACCAAGAACGAGAGACTCGGCAGGAATGTTGGCAACCTCTTTCCCATCCCTCTTGACCACTAAATTAGGTCCGGAAGTTACTTGCCCGATGACAGCACAATTTAAATCCCACTTTTCGCAAACTGCTTTAACAGCGTCTTCTTTGCCTTTTTTCACTACTACCAGCATGCGCTCCTGCGATTCCGAAAGCATGATTTCGTACGGTGTCATCTCTTTTTCTCTTAAAGGCACCTCATTCAAATCGATGATCATTCCTGAATTACCCCGCGCAGCCATTTCACTTGTGGAACAGGTAATGCCAGCAGCACCCATATCCTGAATGCCAACAATGAGATCCTTTTGGATCATTTCCAGCGTAGCTTCTAAAAGCAATTTTTCGGTAAATGGATCGCCTACCTGAACCTGAGGTCGCTTTTCTTCCGATTTTTCATCGATTTCCTCTGAAGCAAAAGTAGCGCCATGAATGCCATCCCTACCGGTTAAGGAACCAATAATCATGACTGGATTGCCTTCGCCTTTTGCCACAGCTCTGGCAATGCGATCTACCTTGACGATGCCCACAGCCATACAATTGACCAGAGGATTCCCCTTATAGCTTTCATCAAAATAAACTTCTCCCGCAACTGTAGGAACCCCGAAGCAGTTGCCATAATCGGCTATGCCACGTACCACTCCATCGAACAGATAACGCACTCGAACATCTTTAAGGTCACCAAATCGAAGTGAATCCAGAGCTGCAATGGGTCGAGCTCCCATGGCAAATATGTCGCGCAATATCCCCCCTACTCCTGTGGCAGCCCCCTGATAAGGTTCAACCGCAGATGGGTGATTGTGACTTTCTATTTTGAAAGCTACGGCCAAGCCATCTCCAATATCCACGAGTCCAGCATTTTCTTCCCCAGCTTTTACAAGAAGATATTTACCTTCACGCGGTAAAGTTTTTAGTAGAGCGATGGAATTTTTATAGCTACAATGCTCAGACCACATGACTGAATAAATGCCAAGTTCTGTAAAAGTGGGTTTTCGACCTAAAATTTGAAGAATGCGCTGATACTCTTCTTCAGTCAGGCCATGGGCTCTGGCAAGCTCTAAGTTGACTTCTGGTTCTTTTACCATCATTCAATCGTCAATTTATTAGATAACAATCGTAGTTATTTTATATAAAAAAATCAAGCGGAAATATTGACATTTTGTAGAATTATAATATATTAAGAAAAAAATTAACTGGTGTTTAAAATAAAGGTATGCCAGTCATTACTGTTGGAAAACCCGAACTGGTGGAAGAGAAAGTCGAACGCAGACTCAGCGAAGAATTCATCAAATTGGAAAAAAGAATAATTGAGACCGAGAAAAAATTAAACAAGCGCATTTCAGATGTGGAGATAAAATTAAGCAAACAAATGGCAAACAATTATGCTTCAATCATCAAATGGATGTTCATTTTCTGGGTAGGTCAGGTAGGTGTCATTCTGGGTATTTTATTTGCTTTCTTTAAAT
>CAZMEG010000296.1:0-5055 GCA_964565205.1 uncultured Cytophagia bacterium | reverse complement strand
TTCTTTTTATTATTAAAAATACTAATCTTTTAAATTATCAATTACTTACAAATTATCCCGATACAATTTCGAGAATGGTATAGGCTTTGTTATATATAAATAAAAATCAAATGGGAGGGCGGATAAAAATTAAATATGAAAAAAATACTGGAATTAACCGCAAAAGATATAATGACCTCCCCTGTACTGATGGTAAATGAAAAAATGTCGGTGGAGGAGGTTTCTGATTTCTTATCCAACCACATGATTTCTGGTGCTCCGGTTACCAATGAGCAGGGGCGCCCTATTGGAGTAGTTACTCTGTCTGACATTGTACGGAATGAGCCACGTCGAGAACATATTATTGAAGACAAAATCGCTTCGGATTTTATCTTAAAAGCCTGGGAAGCCCAAATGAGTCCAGAGGAAATGCGAGGCTATCATCTGGAAGAAGGGGAAACTCTACTGGCACGCGATATCATGACGCCATTTATTTTTCGTGTTAACGAAGAAACTACCGTTAAAGAAATAATCGAAATCATGCTTTCGGGGAGAATCCATCGCATTTTTGTAACAAGGAACGATGAGATCGTAGGTGTCGTTACTACACTGGACATTTTAAAAGCGCTGCTAAGAAAAAATGAATAAAAACCATACCAATAGATCATTGAATGAAAAAGTTGTTCTGGTAGGAAATCCTAACGTCGGGAAAAGTGTTATTTTCTCCATTCTAACCGGTCGCTATGTTACGGTTTCCAATTATCCCGGTACCACCGTTGAAATATCCATGGGTAGAGCCAGTTACGACTCTAAAAAAGAAGAGGTTATTGATACCCCCGGGGTCAACAGTCTCCTGCCCCTTTCAGAAGATGAGAGAGTGACCCGCGATATTCTGCTACGAGAAAATCCTCGTCTTGTGGTTCAAGTGGCCGATGCTAAAAATCTGCGGCGTGCTCTGTTCCTGACCGTTCAACTGGCTGAAATGGGTATCCCGTTGGTTTTGACCTTGAACATGATGGACGAAGCTCGCAGTCGCGGCATTGATGTGAACGAGGAACGCCTGACCCAGATGCTCGGGGGGATACCTGTAGTTAAAACGATAGCGATTCATCGAAAAGGTGTTTCGGAACTCATCCACACTATAAAAAATTCAACACCGGCAGCCAATTTGCATATTCAATATCCTGATGAAGTTGAAAGTACTCTTAACCAGATTCTCCCGTTACTACCAGAAACCGGCATCTCCAAAAGAGCCCTGGGCCTGTCAATTTTATCAGACGATGAAAGTCTCAGAAAATGGCTTCAGGAAAATCTCGATCCCGGTACCTTGAAAAAAATCGAAAGTGTACGACTTGCCTTACAACAAAGACTTCGTAAGGATCCTGCCCTGGTCATCAATCAAAGGCGATTGCAGGAAGCAGAAAGAATTTACCAGGAGGTTTTTCAGACACACGGTCCACAACGTTCTTTTTTAAGTGATTTTCTGGGTAAAATAACCATCCACCCGGTCTGGGGGCTGTTTGTCTTGCTGGCGGTACTGTATGGCATGTATCAATTTGTTGGAGTTTTTGGTGCCGGTACCCTGGTGGACTATTTTGAAGGTGTTATATTTGGAAAATACATTACACCGTTTGCACAAAAAGTCTTTACATTTTTGTTGCCGATTAAATGGCTGCAAGAAATGTTTGTGGGAGAATACGGGCTTATTTCCATGGCTCTTTCTTATTCCATTGCTATTGTTTTACCTGTGGTGACCACCTTCTTTCTGGCCTTTGGTTTTCTTGAAGACACCGGGTATTTGCCTCGCCTGGCGGTAATGCTAAATCGCATTTTTAAAGTTCTGGGCCTAAATGGCAAAGCAGTGCTCCCCATGGTACTGGGATTAGGGTGCGATACCATGGCCACCCTGACCACCCGGATCCTGGAAACCCGAAAGGAAAGGGTGCTGGTTACTTTGCTACTGGCCTTAGGCATCCCCTGTTCGGCTCAACTGGGCGTCATTCTGGGGTTATTGGGTGGTCTTTCCATGAATGCCGTGCTGGTTTGGCTGGTGTGTGTGGTGGGTGTACTGATACTGGTGGGCTTCCTTGCCTCAAAAGTTTTGCCAGGAGAACGATCAGAATTTATTCTGGAGTTGCCGCCAATTCGACGACCGAGTCTGGCCAACATAGCCATCAAGACTCTGGCACGGATCGAATGGTATTTGAAAGAAGCCGTTCCCCTCTTCTTCCTGGGAACCTTTGTACTGTTTGTTTTAGCCAAGACCGGTCTCCTGGACATTTTGGAAAAAGGCATGGCCCCATTAATTCAGGGATTTTTAGGTTTACCCAAACAGGCCAGTGAAGCATTTCTCGTAGGATTTCTGCGTCGAGATTATGGAGCCGCAGGTTTGTTTAGTATGGCGCGTCACGGATTATTGAATTCAAAACAAATTATCGTCAGTCTGGTAACCATAACGCTTTTTGTACCATGCATTGCTAACTTTTTCGTGATTATTAAAGAGCGTGGCTGGAAGACGGCTCTGGCCATCTTTCTGTTTATTATGCCGTTTGCGTTTTTAGTAGGCGGTTTACTCAATTTTATTTTATCCTGGAGTATTTGAGTAATGGAGGCATGGAAAATTGCAGAAGTGGAAATTTACCCGGCAATCCAACCATCCAGTTCGCCATTACTCGGTTGTGATGAAAACTTAATATTATTTTGACAAAGTATATGATGTTCGTTTGCCCGTTGTGTGGAAATAAATTTGAAAAAAGTGCTATGTCACAATGTTCTCATTGTCCATTGTGGAAACATTGTGATTTCGTATGCTGTCCTAATTGTGGTTACCAGTGGCCGGTAGAATCAAAAGTTGTGGGCTGGTTACAAAAATTATTTAAAAAGGATTATGTCGACTCTGAGCGAAAAAGCTGACCATTTACTGAAAACCATCTGGTTAATGCACGAGAAATGCGTAATTGATGCAGAAAGTGTACTTTCTCGTGTACCTTTCTCAGAACGTTCTACCATTAAGTATCTGGAACGAAACGGTTTTGTATCTCTCGATAATGGTGTTCTTAAACTTTTGCCCAGAGGAAAAGAGCGAGCTGAAAATTTGATAAGGCGTCATCTTCTGGCCGAACGTTTACTTACCGATGTGTTTCAGGTAAGCGAAGCAGAAATGACCAAGTCGGCCTGTGCATTTGAGCACATTTTAAGTCCGGAAGTAACCGATAGTGTTTGCACCTTTCTCGGCCATCCGCCCATGTGTCCTCATGGTCATGCCATTCCCCGGGGGCCCTGCTGTGCAAAACTTTCTACCGAAGTGAAACCGGTGGTACAGCGCTTGAAGGATTTGGGCGTTGGCGAGGAGGCAAAAATTGTCTTCATCACCCCGGAAAGGAATAAAACTTTAGAACGGCTGGCGCTGTATGGAGTGGTACCTGGCAATCAAATAAAATTAGAGCAAAAACACCCTTCTTATGTAATAAAGGTGGATGAGACTATTTTAGCTCTTGAGACCAGCCTCTGTGAGCAAATTTTTGTGAAAAAAATTTTTAAACAAAATAACAAAAAATAGGAGGTAGCCATGCCGGAGAACAATTCTTCTTCCCGGAATCCTTTTGAAATGGCCTTAAAAAACTTTGAAATTGCCGCCAATACTTTGAATCTGGACAGTAATATTCGCGAACGCATTCGGCTTCCTGAACGGGAACTCATTGTTAATTTTCCAGTGAAGATGCGGGACGGTAGCATCAAAGTATTTACCGGATACCGGGTGCAACACAACACGGCCCGTGGCCCGGCCAAAGGCGGCATTCGGTATCATCCCAGTGTGAATCTGGATGAAGTGAGAGCCCTGGCAAGCTGGATGACCTGGAAGTGTGCCGTGGTGGGTATTCCATTTGGTGGTGGTAAAGGAGGCATACGATGTAATCCCAAGGAAATGACCCGTGATGAGCTGGAAAACATGACCCGGCGCTATACTACGGAGATTTCGATTTTAATTGGACCCGAGCGGGACATTCCCGCCCCTGATGTTTACACCGATGCTCAGACCATGGCATGGATCATGGACACCTACAGCATGACCAAAGGGTACAGCATTCCAGGAGTAGTGACCGGTAAGCCCCTTTCAATCGGTGGGTCTCGTGGTCGTAACGAGGCTACGGCTCGCGGTTGTGTGTATGTCATTGCCGAAGCAGCCAGCCATTTGAATCTCGACCTGAAAAATGCCCGGGTGGTTGTCCAGGGCTATGGTAATGCCGGGTCTATTGCCTCCCGATTAATTCATGCTGAATATGGTGCCAAAATTATTGCCGTAAGCGATTCAAAGGGCGCAATTTACAATTCCAGTGGTCTGGATCCTGACAAACTAATTGCCTTTAAAGCAGAGACGGGCTCGGTGGTGGGTTTTCCTGAGGCAGAATCCCTAACCCAGGAAGAATTACTGACTCTGGATTGTGAAGTATTAATCCCGGCGGCTCTGGAAAATGCTATTACGAAGGAGATCGCACCAAAAATCAAAGCAAAGATTTTAGCAGAAGCAGCGAATGGACCTACCGTACCAGAAGCCGATCCCATTTTGCGAGAAAATGGGGTGTTTGTGCTTCCGGATATTTTAGCCAATGCCGGCGGAGTCACAGTGTCATATTTTGAATGGGTGCAGGACAATTACAGTTTCTTCTGGAAAGAATGGGACGTGAACAGTCGTTTACAGGAAGTAATGATTACAGCCTTCAAAGATGTGCTGAATACTTCGAACAAATATAATGTGGATATGCGTCGTGCTGCCTATGTACTGGCGGTGGAACGGGTAGCTGAAGCTATTAAAGTTCGTGGTATATTTCCATGATCCTCCCTCCTGAGGGCGGCTGCCTGAATTTTTCAGGCAGTCGCCTATTTTAAATCCCGATTGAACAAATCCCAAATCCCAGAATGTGTCGTTGGGATTTGTTGATTGGGTTTTGGGATTTCTTGACTATGTTAATACAATATTATAAATTAAATGTCAGGAGTATTGGAGTATTGAAAAACTTTTCCATTAATCCAACCATCCAGTACTCCATTAATCCTTTTAGAATTATGAACTTATAT
>CAZMEG010000295.1:0-5060 GCA_964565205.1 uncultured Cytophagia bacterium | reverse complement strand
GAAGCTTTCACCTGGGAAAAAACCGATAAGGCAAAAGATTTAGCCAGAGGAGTATAAACTATGTGGAGTCTTGGAGGATTGGAGTTGTGGAGTCTCGGATGAGACACTATTTCTGCACACCAGCAATCCAGTGCTCCATTAAATGTAATAGTTGAAATGAGAAAAATACGGTTTATTACAGGTTTACATAGTAAATGATTGCATAATTATCGATCTAACCCTAAACCCTAAAGCAAAAGGAGGTCAAATTGAAATACGATATTAAGGATATCAATTTAGCACCACAGGGAAAAAAGCGCATCGAATGGGCCGATAACGATATGCCGGTTCTACAACAGGTGCGTCAACGATTTTTGCAGGAGAAACCTCTTGCCGGGCATAAAATGTCTGCCTGTTTGCACATCACAGCGGAAACAGCTAACCTGGCACGCACATTAAAGGCAGGAGGCGCCGACCTGGTTTTGTGTGCCTCCAATCCTCTCTCCACTCAGGATGATGTGGCCGCTTCTCTGGTTAAAGACTATGAAATCCCTGTATTTGCCATTAAAGGCGAGGATACCGACACTTATTACGCTCATATAAAAGCTGCCATCGAACACCAACCGGTAATCACCATGGATGATGGGGCCGATCTGGTTTCCACTATCCATGCCGAATATTCTCACATGGCGCCCAACATTCTGGGCAGCATGGAAGAGACCACTACCGGAGTGATTCGTCTTCGGGCTATGGAGCGAGATGGTGCACTCAAATTTCCGGTCATCGCCGTAAACGATGCTGTAACGAAAAATTTGTTTGATAATCGTTACGGCACCGGGCAATCTACCATCGATGGCATCATCCGGGCCACAGATATTTTACTGGCGGGTAAAACCGTGGTGGTGGCTGGTTATGGCTGGTGTGGGAGAGGCGTGGCCATGCGTGCCCGGGGCATGGGAGCCAATGTGATCGTCACCGAGGTAAACCCCATTCGTGCTCTGGAAGCCGTAATGGATGGCTATCGAGTAATGCCCATGATGGAAGCGGCAAAAGTGGGCGATCTCTTTATTACCCTGACAGGCGATATCCATGTCTTACGCAAAGAACATTTCCAGGTGATGAAAGACGGGGCCATTCTGGCGAATTCCGGTCATTTTAATGTGGAGATTGATATCGAAGGATTGAAGGAGATGGCTAAAGAAGAACGGAAAGAAGTCCGCAATTTTGTGGATCAGTACATCCTTTCCGATGGACGCAGCCTTTACCTTCTGGGAGAAGGGCGTTTGATTAATCTGGCGGCCGCTGAAGGCCACCCCGCCTCGGTCATGGATATGAGTTTTTCCACCCAGGCTCTGGCGACAGAATATGTGATTAAAAATGCCGGTAAATTGAAAGCAAAAGTTTACACCGTGCCGGCTGAAATTGAAGACTGGGTAGCCACCCTTAAGCTCAAATCCATGGGCGTAACCATAGATGAATTAACACCCGAACAGAAACACTACCTGGAATCCTGGGATGTGGGTACTTGATCCCGGTCCGGGTGGACTCGAATGATGGAATCTGAGTTTGTAAGAATTACCATGTTACGTATGATGAATTAAGCATTCTTTTTATTTTCGTAGTAAATTCTTTAAGGTAAACTGACTATGGCATGGATTCGTACCATTTCTGAAGAAGAGGCCACGGGTAGTGTAAAAAAACAGTACGAGGCTGCCATTCGCCGGGCTGGACGGGTTTTTAATATTGTGAAAATTTCAAGTCTGAAGCCAGAAATCATGCGTACTTTTATCGATCTTTACATCAAACTTATGCACGGCCCCTCTGGTCTGAGTCGCGCACAGCGCGAAATGATTGCGGTGGTAGTCTCAACCTTAAATCATTGCCACTACTGAATTGAAGCACACGCAGAGGATCTGCGTACGGTAACCGGAGACCGGGAACTGGTGGAAGCCATCAAAACCGATTTTCGAAAAGCCCCCATTGATAGAGCTACTTTAAAAATGCTGGAATTTGTAGAAAAGGTAACCTTACATGCCTACCGGGTTAAAGAAGAAGATGTCAGGCAACTCAAGGAAATCGGTTTTAAGGACGAAGATATTCTCGACATGGTACACATTACCGGCTATTTCAACCATATCAATCGTCTGGCCGACGCCCTGGGTGTCGATCTGGAAGATTTTATGATTAAAACTTAATGAGGTTCACCATGAAACCGAAAACCATAGCGTTAATTATTGTGGCGGTCTTATTTGTAATTATTCTTTTACAAAATATTGATAGAACCCACATTGAATTATTATTCTGGGATGTTGAATCGCCACTGTTGATCTTAATCGTGGCTTCCATAGTAATTGGTTACGTGATAGGCTGGATTTCCCACGCCTCATATAGTCGCGGCAAAAGAAGCCGAAAGGCAGAACAAACCCAGTAATTTATTAAAACAAAAAGGGACTTGCGGGTAAGCCATGAAGGTAAAATCAACAAATCCTGCCGAGCAGAAAATCATCCAGCGAGTTTATCAGGCGGGTCAGGGTCATGTATTCAGATTCTGGGATGAACTGACAGAATCTTCCCGTCAAAAGTTACTCTCTCAACTGGCAAAAATCGATTTTGACCTTTTAGAATATTTTTACATGCATCTTATTAAAAATTCCAATGTAAAAAGCCACCAATTAAGCCTGGAACCGGTTGAATGCATTACCCTGCCCAAAAGTCAAGAAGAAGAACAAAAATTTGCCAGAGCTCGAGAGGTCGGTGAACAGGCTTTACGTGAAGGTCGAGTAGCGGCTTTTCTGGTAGCTGGTGGTCAGGGAACCCGATTGAATTTTCCAGGACCCAAAGGAAAATTTCCCATAACCCCGGTCAAAAATAAAAGTCTTTTTCAGTTACATGCTGAAAAAATCCTGGCTTTGTCACGAAAATATGGCAAAACCATCCCCTGGTATATCATGACCAGTGCCACAAATCATGATGAAACGGTAGAATTTTTTGCAGCCAATCATTACTTTGGCTTGAATTCCCCCGATGTTTATTTCTTTCAACAGGCCATGGTACCCGCCCTGGATGAAAACGGACGTCTAATCCTGGATGCGAAGGATCATATTTTTACCAATCCAAACGGGCATGGTGGGTCTCTCAGTGCCCTGAAAGAAAGTGGTGCTCTGGACGATATGCGTCGTCGTGGTATCGATTTAATCTTTTACTTTCAGGTGGATAATGTGCTGGTAAAAATATGTGATCCGGTGTTTTTAGGCTTCCATCTTACCGAACAGGCTGAAATGTCCGCCAAGGTGGTGGCAAAAGAGGATCCGCTGGAGAAGGTCGGGGTTTTTGGTCGTATCAATGGCCGGGTGGGAGTAATCGAATACAGCGATCTTTCCGATGAAGAAAAGGTAGCCAGAAATCCCGATGGCAGCTTAAAATATCGCTGGGGTAATATAGCCATTCATGTGCTTAATGTGGAATTTGTTGAAAAAGAGAATCGTGGAGGTCTGCGTCTACCCTGGCATCGTGCCTATAAAAAAATCCCTTATCTTGATGAGCAGGGCCAATTGATTTACCCTGAAGAACCCAATGGCTATAAATTTGAAACCTTTGTTTTTGATGCCCTGGGAGATGCAGAACGGTGCGTCATTCTTGAAGTGAAACGTAAAGAAGAATTCAGTCCGGTAAAAAATGCCCGAGGTGTAGATTCCCCCGAAACAGCCCGTCGCGATATGGTTAACCTTTTTGGTAGCTGGTTAGAGAAATGTGGCGTCAAGGTGCCCCGCGACCGAGATCAAAACGTGATCGGTTCCATTGAAATTAGCCCTCTTTTTGCCCTTGAATTTGAAGATTTACAAAAAAAGATTGATTCAAATTTTAAGTTCACCGATCCCTTGTATTTAGAATAATATATGGATAGTTGTTCGTTGCAAGTTGAGTGTTTTTTGCAAAGTAGTCGGTAGTGAAAATATGCACAGAACTATCGTAACAAATTACCACGAAAATAAAAGGGCATGCGGAATAATCACAATGCTATTCAAAAAATACCCAAACAGCAACCTTAGGGACAATGTCTAAACACATAAATTAGAACTATAAGTGAGGTGCTATGTAATGATAAAAACAGTCCGGATCATTGCTTATTTAGTTTTTTCATTATTATCCACCTTTGCTTTTGCGCAAAATTCAAAATTTTCCTTATTTTTCGCTCTTGGTCCTTCTTTACCGTCATCTCCCTCAGCTTTTTCAGATAACTGGAATTCAGGTTTTAATATTAACATTGGATTTGAATATATATTTAATCAAAGATTGAGCCTCAGTGTTGTGCTGGCACAAAATAATTTTGGCATAAATGAAGAGAACCTGATAGAAAACATTGGTCTGGGTAAACAATTGGATCAACAAGGATTATCTCGCAAACTAATTGAAGTCAACGGAGGGACTATTAATATAATTTCCCTCTCGACTGTTTTAAAGGCTCGATTTTTTAATACCGCAAAATTTAACCCCTATTTCATGGGAGAGGTTGGTTACTGGGACTTCTTAGTAAAAGATGTTACTTTATCAAGTGTTGGGAGGATTACCATACAACCCGATCGCATAGAAGGCGAGGTTGAAAGGACGTTTGCTGTAAATTTTGGCCTGGGCCTGGAAAAACATGTTGAAAAGAAAGTAAGATTTTTTCTGGAAAGTTATTATTCTATCGGCTTTACCGATGAAGAAAAAACCCAGTTTTTTGCTATAAGAGGCGGTGCGCTTTTAAGTATTTTGTGAAAATCATCGTTATTTTGCCACCCTGAATAATTCCTAAGGCGGCGGAGCCGCAACCAAAAAGGCAAAACGATTAATGGCAAAATAATTTTAAATGAATACTCACACAAAGACGCAAAGATGGTAAGGAGACGCAATAGTTTTAGCTCTAAATAGTTTCAACCAGATTCAGGATTTTGTAAAGTAGCAGAAAAAACCATGAAGAGATTTCTATAGAATGATGGTGAATTTATCGAAGGGGTATTACACGGATTCGATAGAATCATTCTCAAAGCTTTCCGCTAAAAGTGTCAAAGAACGTCAGTATGGAGCCTTTAATCCTCTGA
>CAZMEG010000294.1:0-5061 GCA_964565205.1 uncultured Cytophagia bacterium | reverse complement strand
GAAAGATATTAACAATTTAACTTTCATTAATCTCCTCAATATTAAAAGTAATTTCTGGTTTTTTTCCATTTAGATTTATTTCACCTGGCCAATTTAATGGCAGCTCCTGTGGAATATAATTTTCATCCAGAATAAAGATTTTTGAGACAGTTAAAAGTTTAATATTAAATGGTTGCTCGCCCCGGGCAAAAATTTTAAGTTTTCCAAGATTTTCCAGTTTTGTACCCGGGGGCAGTTCTATGGTAGTGCGTCGCCAACCCCCACGATTCACCGACTGCACGTCCTTACTTTTATGGTTGGAATAAAACCACGACGAGGATCCCTTTAACTGAACAGCAAAAATTAACGCTAAATCATCGCTATCCATGATGGAATTAAATTCAAAGTAAAGATAATTTCGAGCATCGCTTACCTCAGGTGTGTCAGGATTACCAGGAGTTTCATATTTCCCTTCACGAGACATTTCCTGTGCCATGATTTTATACGTCCAGGGAAATTGATCCATGAAAATTTCACGAGAATGTGGTTTCATTTTCTTTAATTCAGGGGATAAAAAGAATTTTAATTGGGTTTTCCCCGAATCACTGACCAGGTTGTTAAGAGTCGAGGTTCTTAATACTGGATGGCCAGCAATTCTGGCACCCTGAAAACGCAGGGTGTCATGCCCCTCACCATGGTAAAATTCATCCAGAATCTGGCCGTTTTCTCCTAAAATAGCTCGATATATCAATTCGATATCTGTGGTTCTTCCCCATCGGGACATTAAACTGGGGGAATCGGTTCCACCATCTTCATTACTCCAGATTACCGTATATTCAAGCATTTGTTTGGAATTATGTGATTTAATTTCGTGATACATGAGCAGGGGTGTATCGGTATAATTATTATCATCCCTGCCATACAATACGGGGGAATAATGGTAAACGAGATAATCCGGGTCATCTTTAGAGATAACTTTCCAGTTCATTTGCTGCACATGAATGGTAGAAGCCCCCGGTGAAGATTTTTCTCCATTGAATTGAAATCTTAGAGAATGGCGACCCTTTTTGAGGTTGCCCAGTAATACTCTGTAAGTGAAAGGTTGTTTTCCCATGAACAGGACAATGTCCTGATTTTGCTCTGTGGTGTCCTTATCAAGAAAAAGAGTGAGGACGGCGGATTCCTTATCTTTTGTTGCCCATTCGGTATCTGATTGCATGGTTAAATGCAATATCACTTCACCTGTTTTATCTGTGTTAAAATAAACGGATTTTGAGTTTTCACCACGTTTTAGAGTTAGATTTAATTCTAAATTAGATTTCTTTGCACAGGCGAAAATAATCACAGAACACCAGAGAACCAAAAATATTCGGCTAAAAAATTTTTCCATACCTCTCCCCTACTTTATGCTTTTAAGCCGGTCATAGCAATGCCTTCGGAAAAATATTTTCTGAAAACAAAAAACAAAATTAGAATTGGTAAAGTCAAAAGTGTGGCTCCGGCCGTTTGAATTCCAGGATAGGCTTCATATTCCCCTTTGGTAAACAATCCTAATAAGACACTCAGTGGCATTAAATTGTAATTTTTATTCACCACCAGATACCACAAAAATTCATCCCACATGGCCATGAAGGTAAAAACCGCAACAATTACCGTTACAGATTTCGATAGTGGTAACATCATTTTAAACACAATCGTTAATTCAGAACAACCATCGAGTCGAGCCGCATCCAGCAGATCATCTGGAATCGTCTTAAAGAACTGGTTAAATAAAAATATGGACCAGGCGCTCATCATAAAAGGTAGAAACATGCCAGCGTAGGTATTCACCAGTTTAAATTTCAGGATAATCAAAAATCGTGAGATTAAAAACAAAACCGGAGGAAATAGCATTTGAAATAAGATGAATTGATTAAAAAATTGATTGCCACGGAATGACAACTTTGCCAGAGCATAGCCCGCCATGGCTCCAAAAAGTATTACTGAAACGGTAGTTGTTGAAGATACGATCAAACTATTGATTAGAGCTTTAAGAAATGGATTTTGTGCTCCAGCACCATGTCCTAAAAGGATAGTACGATAATGGTCTAAAGTTAATCGGGATGGGATAAATGTACGGTAAATTTCCTCGGATGGTTTAAAAGAAGCCAGAATCATCCAAACGTATGGAAATACAATTAACAATAAGCCCGCTACCAGGGGGCCGTAAATAAGGAGCCGATAAATTTTTTTCTTATCGACTAACTTCACGCGAATACTACCTCTTTTTCAACATATCTTTTTATCAAGTAAACAAAAGCGAAACTTATCAGAGCTACCAGCAGGGCAAAACTTGATCCATATCCGGCATGCAGGGCCTCAAATGTATGATAGTAGATTTGCAGCAATGGAGTCTGGGTGCTGTCCAGAGGACCACCGCCGGTTATCAAATAAGGTTCAGTAAAAATATTAAAGGAGAGCATGATGGCAAATACCAGAATAATTGTAAAGCTTGGATTTAATAAAGGCACTGTAATATGCCAGAATTGACGCCATTTTCCTGCCCCTTCAATTTCAGCCGTTTCGTACAAACTTTTAGGAATGGCCTGTAATCCAGCCAGAAAAATCAGGGCATAATATCCCACAAATTTCCATACTACAATTAGAGCAATGGTAACCATGGCTAAGCGAGGATCGGAAAACCAGGGAATGCTTACGCCCATTTTGGTGAACCATTGATTCAACAAACCATCTCCAGAAAATAAAATTCGAAATACGATCGAATAGGCTACTCCCGCCGAAACATACGAAAGTAGATACCCGGTGGCAAAAAATGATTGCAAAAACTTCACCTGATTTAAAAGCCAGGCCACCGTTAAAGCGGCTGCTATGGATACCGGAACAAAAACTAACATAAAATAAAACACGTTACGTATAGAAATCCATAACAGCGGATCCCGGAAAACCCGAATGAAATTTTTTAATCCCACAAACTCTTTTTTAGGCGAAATAATGTTCCATTTCATAAAGGCGATAAAAATTCCCCAGATAAATGGATAAAGCCAGAATATTAAAGTAAAAATAATAAATGGTGTTAGGAGTCCATAACCTTCCAGATGAATTCTGCGTTCAGCCAGCATTTTTACGTACCAGAGTGAAGTAATTGACTAATGGATTTGTTCGCATCGCGAACAGCCTGTATCGGGGTTTTGGCTCCGAAAACAATTGGTTGCCACAGCTCCCGATTCAAGAGAGTTTGTATCTGTACTGTCTGTGGCGACAAAACCAGCGGTGCAGCGTATCTAATAGATTCGGCAAATAGCTTCATAGTTGAATTTTTTTCAAAATATAATTTAAATGAAGGATTTGTTAAAAGATCATCACGAGCCGGCAAATAATGCGTTATTTCCATCCATAACAGATCATGTTCATCAGAGAAAAACCATTTCATAAATTCCCAGGCCCTTTTTCTCTTTTTGGAATAGCTAAATATCACCATGCCCTTTTGTTCGGCAAATGTGTAAACGGGCGCGTCCTGTGGGTAAGAGTCAGGCACAATTAAAGGACTGATTACATATTCCAGGTCCGGATACAGTTTTTTAGCTCGCACAATTCTGGCTGCATCCATAATGGAAGCCAGAAACTGCCCTTTTTCAAACCCATCTTTAATTTCAAAACGTGGACTTAATCCCAGGGTGAAAATATCATAAAAAAATTTTGTTACCGCCCGACCGGCTTCGCTTTCCAGGAATGTTTTCTTATTTTGAAGGTCCAGATAACTTTGCCCACCTGAGGCTGCCGAGTAAAGTGTGATGAAATCAAACCATCGTTTCCACCAGACAGCCGAAACATCCACCCAGAGTCCGTAATAATTGTGTTTCCTTGCTTTTTTGGAAAGTTTAATAAATTCTCCATAGGTTTTCGGTAATCGATTTACTCCAAGTTCGTTTAAAATTCTTTTATTATACCACATTAATTGTGGACTGATATAAATTGGAAGAACGTAAACATGGCCCTTGAACATCCAGTTCTTTTTGACAATACTGGTCATCTTACGCTTTTCTAAAAGCTGCCAGAATCCTGGCAGCGTATCTAATGCGACGATGGCATCAGCCTCGGCCAGTTGGGCAGCAAAGCCGGCAAATATGTTGGTGGAAATATCCGGTCCTCGACCCGTAGCGATTGCGGTCAACAGAACCTCTTCGGAAGTTGTTCCAGCCGGAATGATTTCCCATTTGATTTTATTTTGAGGATGCGTAGTATTCCACATGTGCACCATGGTACGGTCAAACTCTGAAACCTCCACATTGGGCGCAGTCCAGTAGATAAGTTGCCCATCATCGGAACTTTCATAGGAAGAAAAACAAGCAAGATTTATAATTGAAAAAAAGCTAATGAGAGTAACTAATTTTATAAAACTATACAAAGTCCAGAGCCTCGTCTTGTTTAATCGTAGCCAGAGCAATTGACTTTATCAGTACCACCATTTCTATTTCAAATTCAGAAAATATTAATGAGGCTGCCCAAATTAAATTCATTTGGACAGCCTCGTGAATAGCAACCAGTATGGAATCATTAAGAGTCGTCTTCGAGGTTATTTCAGCAGCAACATTCTCTTGCTTTCTTTAAAAGTGCCCGCTTTCAATACGTAGACATAAATTCCACTGCTCACCCTACGACCATGATCATCGGTACCATCCCAAGCTATCTGATGAACTCCCAGAGGCATATCCCGATCAACCAGAGTCTTGATCTTTTGACCAAGGATATTATAGATTTCCAGTTTCACTCTCGCACCCACAGGTAATTCATAAACTATGTTGGTAGAAGGATTGAACGGATTCGGATAGTTCTGATGCAAGGCATAGTTCTTCGGAACCGTATTCGGAGCATTAAATTCCACAAACACAGGTGTACTGGTTGCATTAAATTCCAGGAGAAAGATTCCGGCTTCCTGACCGACATGCTCACCATTAGGAGTGGTTACGACCAGATCCATATGGTTAGGACCGTCGTTGTCAATATCCATCACTTTAATGTTAGAAAATTGCACGTTTAACTCAGGAGTAACGTCTTTGGAATTGTATACGCCTGTAGTCTGAT
>CAZMEG010000293.1:0-5069 GCA_964565205.1 uncultured Cytophagia bacterium | reverse complement strand
AAGGCAGGAAAGTCGTAATGTTTTTACATGAACTGAGAGCAAATACTATCTTGGTAAGAAATTCGGCGAGATGCCTATGGGTTGTACTTTTAAGGTCTCACAGAGTTTGATGGTTTTTAAAATCCCATAGGGCTCATTTTTTCTTTGAAAAATTAATTTCTTTTTAATAAGTTAAGCGTTGGTTTGAAAAAGATAGTTAATTGAAGAGAAAATCAAAAAATAAGGAGGATTATCTTGAAAATAGGTATTCCTAAGGAATCGACACCCGATGAGACCCGGGTGGCACTGATTCCATCGCTTGTTCATTCTTTAACCCAGAAAGGACACGAGGTTCTGGTGGAGAGCGGGGCTGGTGCGAAGTCTTCTTTTTCCGATGAAGAATATGAGAAAGCGGGAAGCACCATTGTTAAAAATACGGTCGAGCTGTATGGTAAGGCCGATGTCATCATGAAGGTGCTGCCTCCCGGTAAGCATCATGAGGTGGGTAAGCATGAGGTGGATCTGGTGAAAGAAGGGGGAGTTTTCATGGGATTTTTAGCCCCCACCACCAACAAAGAAGCCATTCACAAGTTTCTGGAACGGCGCATTACCAGCTTTGCCATGGAATTCATTCCCCGTATTACCCGAGCGCAGAGTATGGATGCGCTGAGTTCCATGGCTACTGTGGCCGGATATAAGGCTGCTTTGCTTGCGGCTAATAACATTCCAAAATTTTTCCCCCTGCTTATGACCGCCGCGGGAACGATACCACCGGCTACGGTGCTGATTTTAGGGGCCGGCGTGGCCGGATTGCAGGCTATCGCCACGGCTAAACGCCTGGGAGCCAAGGTGGAGGCTTTCGATCCCAGACCGGCGGTAAAAGAACAGGTGGAGAGTCTCGGCGCGCAATTCATCGAAATGGAGTTGCCCGAAGATGTGGAAACCGCCGAGGGGTATGCCAAGGAACAACCCGAAGAATTTTTACGCAAAGAACGTGAAGCCATTGCTGCCCGTCTACCCCGGGTGGACGCGGTGATTACCACAGCTCAGGTGTTTGGTAAACGGGCGCCGTTGTTGATCACCGAAGATATGGTAAAGTTGCTGCGCCCTGGCTCGGTAATTATTGATTTAGCGGCTGAGCAGGGTGGCAACTGCCAGCTTACGGAGCCCAATAAAACTGTGGAAAAACACGGAGTAAAAATCCTGGGGGCGGTGAAACTGGCAGCAGCTCTTCCTGTGCATGCCAGTCAGATGTACGCTAAAAATATTACCAATTTCTTTTTACATATTTTTGCAGACCCGGAAAAAGCTCCAAATTTTGATGATGAAATTACTAAAAGTTCCTGCGTGACCTACAATGGTGAAATCATGAATGAACTTGTTAAGCAAACCTTACAGGTGGAGGTATAGCATTATGGGCGAATCGTTAATGATTTCGATTTACATTTTTGTGCTGGCAATTTTTGTTGGCTTTGAAGTGATCACTAAGGTCCCGCCGCTTTTACACACACCGTTAATGTCGGGCTCTAATGCCATTTCGGGTATTACCCTGGTGGGCTCCCTCATCAGTGCAGGGGCCGGGCACTCCGGTCTGAGCACCTTTCTTGGCCTGTTTGCGGTAATTTTTGCAACGATCAATGTGGTGGGTGGATTTATGGTGACTGATCGAATGCTGGAGATGTTCAAAAAATCTAAAAAAGAAGAAAAAAAGTGAAAGGATAAGGTGAAATGGAAATAATAACTAATTTTGCCTATCTGGTAGCGGCTGTTCTTTTCATTTTTGGTTTGAAATTACTAAGCTCGCCGAAAACAGCTCGACGTGGAAATTTGCTGGCCATGTTAGGCATGCTTATCGCCGTCGTGGTTACGCTTTTTGACAAACAGATTCTCGATTTTACCTTTATTATTGCCGGGTTAGTCATTGGTGGTTTGATTGGTGCGGTGGCGGCGAAAAAAGTACAGATGACCGCCATGCCGCAGATGGTGGCTTTGTTCAATGGTTTTGGCGGTGGGGCTTCTGCCCTGGTGGCTATTTCAGAATATGTTAGACTTACCGGAGATGTTCATGTAAATTTAATTACAACCATCGTGTTAAGTATATTAATTGGCTGTGTAACCTTTACCGGAAGTGTCATTGCCTATGCTAAATTGCAGGGAATTGTGCGCGGCGCCCCCATTGTATATGCCGGTCAACATTTTGTAAATGGATTAATTTTACTGGCTATCGTGATTCTTGGGGGTCTGGTTATTACTCAGCCTTTTCAGAGTAATTTTATAATCGGCATTGTTGTTCTTGCCTCGGTACTGGGTGTATTGCTGGTTATACCCATTGGCGGGGCGGATATGCCGGTAGTGATTTCGCTGTTAAACTCGTATTCCGGTTTGGCTGCGGCAGCGACCGGGTTTGTACTGTTTAACAATGTTCTCATTGTAAGTGGTGCACTGGTGGGGGCCTCGGGTTTAATTCTGACTAACCTCATGTGCAAGGCCATGAATCGCTCGCTGGCCAACGTTTTATTTGCCGCTGTGGGGACAGATGGTGGAAGTGGCTCCAGCGCAGTAGCAGATAAACGAGTAACTGCCTACACGGCTGAAGATGCCGCCGTGATGCTGGAAAGCGCCCAATCGGTGATTATCGTGCCCGGTTATGGGCTGGCTGTGGCTCAGGCACAGCATGTTTTGCATGAACTCGCCACAATTCTCATGGATCGAGGCATTAAGGTTCGCTATGCCATTCACCCTGTGGCCGGTCGTATGCCCGGTCACATGAATGTGCTGCTGGCAGAAGCCAATGTCCCTTATGACATGTTGTATGAAATGGACGCCATCAACGATGATTTTAAAAATACCGATGTAGCACTGGTGGTAGGCGCCAACGATGTGATCAATCCGGCGGCACGTTACAAAAAAAATAGCCCCCTCTATGGTATGCCCATATTAAACGTAGATCAAGCTAAAACAGTTATGATCATCAAAAGAAGTCTGGCACCCGGTTTTGCAGGTGAAGATAATGAGTTGTTTTATGATCCCAAAACCATGATGGTTTTTGGAGATGCTAAAAAAATGCTTACCGAAATTGTTCAGGTGTTAAAGGAATAGTTTTAATAGCAGTTGACAGTGGCAGGTGGCAGTGTCCCCATCTCTTGGGCCAAGAGAGGGGGATTTAGGGGGGAGTTTAAAGAATGTACAGGTTAAATAAAGAGTTGAATAGACTGTGGAAGGAATCTAACTTAGCGCAAAGGCGTCTCGCCGAGTTCCCCTGCAACAAGATAGTATTTGTGCGTCCTCGGCGTGGACGCCTGCGGAACAGTTTTTTGAATTTTCAACATTCTCCAAGGGGTTGGCTTTTGGACGAACCAAGAGAGAAGATAAAAAATGGATTTTCGCTTTTTCCAAATTGTGGGGTCAATTCAGGCTGTTTCGGATTTCTAGATTAGAATTTTGAATTTTGAGGATACCCCATGCAGCACTTAAAAGATAAAAAAGCTTTAATCACAGGTGGGGGACGTGGCATTGGTCGGGAGATTGCCTTACATTTTGCCCGAGCGGGCCTGGATGTGGTGCTGGTTGCTCGAACCGAAAGCCAGCTCAGCTCTGTAGCTTCGGAAGTGGAGGCACTGGGTAGAAAAGCTCTGGTGGTGCCTGCAGATATCAGCGATGAAAAACAGGTTGAACATCTGGCTCATGAAGTTAAAAAACATTGGGGTCACGTGGAGATTCTTGTAAACAATGCGGCAACCTTCACGCACGGGGAGGTAGTTAACATGTCCGTGGATGAGTGGGACAAAGTAATCAACACGAACCTGCGGGGGACTTTTCTGGTTACCCGTGCTTTTTTACCCGGAATGATTAAACAGAAATCTGGTACGATTGTTATGATTTCCTCAACCTCGGGGAAACGTGCCGATCCGGGAGGCTCGGCTTATGCAGCTTCCAAATTTGGTTTGATGGGTTTTGCCCAATCTTTATTATATGAGGTTCGCAAGCATAACATCCGGGTGATCGTGGTGTGTCCCAGTGCGGTGGATACGCGAGTGATGAATTACGAAAAAGCCCCTTTTGCAGGCAAGAGGGCACGATTACGGGCTGAGGATGTGGCTCAGGCCATACTGCAGGCAGTAAGCTTACCACCACGTGCCCTTGTGCGAGAAATTGAACTCTGGGCAACCAATCCCTGAGATTTTATTTAAATGATGCAAAAAGTAGCATTTCAAGGTGAAAAAGGAGCTTTTAGTGAAAAAGCAGCTCTGGAATATTTTGGCACAAATATAGAACTCCAATCGTGTCGTACTTTTAAAGAGGTCTTTGAATGTGTAGAAACCGGGCAGTGCTCGGCAGGGATCATACCGATAGAGAATTCACTGACGGGTAGTGTCCATCAAAATTATGACTTATTACTACAGCATGAACTATTAATTACAGGTGAAATTTATCTTAGAATAGTGCACTGTCTCATGGCTCTCCCGGGAGTTTCAATGAATAAGATCGAAAAAGTTTATTCACATCCTCAGGCGCTGGAACAATGTCAGGAATTTTTGAGTAGCTGGTCCGGTATCGAAATTGTGCCTACCTACGATACAGCCGGTTCAGCAAAGATTCTGGTAGAACAAAATCTTACAGATGGAGCCGCTATAGCCAGTGAACAGGCAGCACGTGATTACGGTTTGTGTATTCTTAAAAAAGGCATCGAAAGTAATCATGAAAATTATACCCGTTTTCTGGTTTTAGGTAAAGAAAATCAAATTCCAGAGAAAGATGGTAAAACTTCCATTGTGTTTTCTTTTAAAGATATACCCGGAGCGTTGTTCAAATCGCTTAGTGTTTTTGCTTTACGGGACATCAATTTGCTTAAAATTGAATCGCGCCCCTTGCATGGTAGTCCATGGAAATATTTTTTTTATTTAGATTTCGAAGGAAGCATGAGAGAAGAAGCCAGCCGCAATGCAGTCAATCATCTGAAAGAAATTACCACCTTTTTGAAGATTTTAGGCTCTTATCCCAGGGGACGGGAAGTAGAGTAGAAATGCGTTGAATTGTGAACATCGAACAAAGAACGCAGAATGATGAAGGAATTTTCCATTTCGGCATTC
>CAZMEG010000292.1:0-5105 GCA_964565205.1 uncultured Cytophagia bacterium | reverse complement strand
TACGATTTTCGCGGGGGGTGCGGGTGTTATTGGAGGAGCCTTCCCGGGTTTTTCTTGAGGTGGGACCAGGACGTACCCTGAGTACTCTGGCGGGTATGTGTCAGACAGAAATGAAACGACTTCATAAGAATCAAGCTTTTAATCAGTGGATCGTCCCTTCAATGCGCCATCCCAGTGACCGGCAGGACGATGTTAAGGTAATATTAAATGCGCTTGGTCAACTCTGGCTGGCCGGTGTTGAAATAGATTGGGGAGAATTTTATCGACATGAAAAGCGTCATCGAGTCCCATTGCCCACCTATCCTTTTGAAAGACATCGATACTGGATAGAAGCCAACTCCACAAAAAACAGCCCTGCGGCAAAGCAGTCAGACAGTTTGCAGAAAAAATCTGATCTTGCACAATGGATTTATATTCCAGGATGGAAGCGAGCAGTGGTTGCGGGCTCATCTAAAAAAATTGAGGGAAGGCGATTTTTGATCTTCACTAACCATTGCTGGATTAGTTCCGAATTACTCAATTCTCTTAAAGAAAAAGGTTATGAGTTAATCACTGTTAAGCAGGGTAAAAAGTTCTCAAAACAGAGTGAAAATTTTTACCGGCTTAATCCGGAAAAATTGGATGATTATATTCATCTTCTCAAAGAAATTGAAATTCACAAAAAACCACTAACCATTGTACATCTCTGGAATGTCGATGATGAGGTTACACAAAAATCCAGAAGTAAAGGTGATTCCAATGAAATAGGATTTAATAGTTTGTTTTTTTTAGCGCAGGCTCTGGGTGACACCGGATTTACATCCCCTATAAATATTGAAATTATTTCAAATGGCTTACATGATGTAGTTGGTGATGAACTTCTTCAACCGGAAAAAGCCTTAATTTTGGGAGCATGTCGGGTCATTCCCCTGGAATTTTCTGGAGTACAGTGTCGAAATATTGATATTGATTTCCCTGAACAAAAAAACGATCGAACCAAACTTGTTAGTCAAATAATTAATGAAATCCATTTAAAGCCTTCAGATGATATTGTTGCCTATCGTCGGGGGCATCGCTGGATTCAGCATTTCGAGCCGTTGAATCTTGAATCTAACGGTGAAATTTCACCCAAATTAAGAGAAGGTGGGGTCTACCTCATAACCGGAGGCCTGGGGGGGATAGGGCTAACTCTGGCTGAATTTTTAGCACAGTCGGTAAAGGCTAAACTGATCCTGGTAGGGCGTAGCGAACTACCTCCAAGAAAGGAGTGGCAGCAGTGGTTGGATAAGAATGAGACAATTAATCCGGTTATGGCTCAAAAGGTAAAAAAATTGCAAAAACTGGAGGAGCTTGGCGCAGAAGTTATGGTGGTAAAAGCGGATGTGTCAGACATTAAGCAAATGCGTATCGTAGTTAAACGGGCCCGGGAACGATTTGGACACATTCATGGCGTCATTCATAGTGCCGGTATAGCTCCCGGTGGTATGATTCAGCTTAAAACACTTGAAGCCATGTCCGAAGTGTTTGCTCCTAAAGTAAAAGGTGCTCAGGTCTTACAACATCTATTTAAAAATGGTGAATTAGATTTTATGATTTTTTGTTCATCCCTGGCGAGCGTCCTGGGAGGAATAGGTCAATTAGATTACTGCGCTGCTAATGCCTATCTGGATGCCTTAGCTATACAAAGTACAAGAAATGGTTGTTATACGGTTTCAATTTGCTGGGACACCTGGCAGGAAGTGGGTATGGCCGTGAATACCGAAGTACCTGATGAACTTAAAGCCCAACGTATGGAGGCTCTTAAAAAAGGAATAAAACCTCAGGAAGGTATGAAGATTTTTAACAGAATTTTAAATATCTCCCAGCCCCATGTTTTAGTATCTACCAGCGATCTTCAGCGTAGAATCACCGAACAGGTAGATCAATGGCAGGTATCTGAGGAAAATATTAGTGAAAAGGAAACGGCTTCAGAGACTTTTTATGCGAGACCGGGGCTTTCAACGGAGTATATTGCTCCGCGTACTGAAATGGAAAAGACTATCGCTGAAATCTGGCAGAAGTTATTCGGTATCGAAAAAATTGGTATTCATGATAATTTTTTTGAACTGGGTGGTCACTCTTTACTGGCCACACAGTTACTTAATAAATTACGGAAGGTATATCCAAAGGCTGAAATTTCGTTACAGGCGTTTTTTGAAAATGCCAGTATTGCCGGTGTTGTGAAATTGATACAAAAATCGTATCCTCAAAAAGAACAGGATAATCTTTTGCAAAAATTCTTAAATCAACCTTCGCCTCGAGAAAAGCGGATTTTTGTTCAAGGTTATTTGCAGAACAAACTAACAGAGTTATTAAGATTAGAATCAGGGCGTGTTTCCACAAAAACAAATTTGGTTCCTCTTGGATTGAAAAAAATTATGCCCGATTTAATCTGGGAATTAAAACGAGATTTTAATCTTCGGGTTTATCCATTTGAGATTTTAAAAAATAGCACCTTTGAAAAATTAACAGAATTTGTTTGTGCGGAGGTGGATCGCTTAAACCATTTAGACAAAATTTATGGTTCAATGACTGCTCCAGCTTTAGAATGGGAACCGGTTAAAGTTCCCGTACGGACTTCGAATAAGTCATTGAAAAAAAATGAAAGTATGATTTTTATTTTGTCGGCACCTCGTTCTGGTTCAACTTTGCTACGTTTAATGTTATCCAGACATCCTTCTCTCTTTTGTCCGCCTGAACTGGGTTTATTGGCTTTTGATTCTGTTCAGGCATGGTTTGATAATCAACTTAAAACTTTTTCAAAAGAAGTTGTACTCCACAATTTAAAAATATGTACGGGGCTTGATCATGAATCATGCCAAAAACTTTTAACGAAAACATCGAGTAAATCGGGTTCTATTCAGGATTTCTATAAATTAATCCAGGACTACGCTGGAACTCGAACCCTTGTGGATAAAACTCCTGGCTATGCTATGGATATTAACACATTAATGAAAGCCGAACAGTTTTTTGAAAATCCAAAATATATCTATCTGGTACGTCATCCATATTCTGTAATTGAATCTTTTGTTCGTAACCGTTTTGAAAAATTGCTTTGTGAAGAAGAAGTCGATCCTTATTGGTTTGCAGAGAAAGTTTGGTTAACCTGTAATTATAATATTCAACTTTTCTCTCAAAATATTGATGTTAATCGCTTCTACAAAGTAACCTATGAAACGCTTGTTAGTCAGCCAGAAAAAGTATTAAGGGGATTATGCGAATTTTTACAAATCGATTTTGATGAACGACTTTTACAGCCTTATGAAGGGGATCAGATGGTAGCTGGTATCGGAGATCCGGACGTTTTCCAGCACGATAAAATCGACGCAAATTTGGGTGAAAAATGGAAAACTATAAGATTACCCAGAATGCTCAGTGATATAACTTTAAAATTAGCAACAGAATTAGGATATCAATTACCATCAGAAAAAAATGTTGTTAAAAAGGAGACTAAACCATTGGACTCTGATCAGGCGCAAAAGTTACTCGAAACATTGGATGAACTTTCTGATGAAGAAGTTGAAAGTTTATTAAGTCAAATGTTAACTAATGAGGGCAACGAAACCGTATAATTTAATTTTCCAATTTACATAGAGAAAATTTACATGTCCAATAACTTTAAAGATATTTCAAAACTCACACCCGAAGAGAAACGTGCTCGATTAGCTGAATTATTAAAAGAAAAAGCTAATAAGCGATTAGTTTATCCTCTATCATTCGCCCAGCAGCGTCTCTGGTTTCTAGATCAATTAGAGCCTGGTAATTCTGCATATAATATTCCAGCAGCGTTTCGTTTAAAAGGTAAATTAAATATTCAGGCTCTGGAAAAAAGTATCATTGAAATCCAACGGAGGCATAAGGTTTTTCAAACTCAATTCATTGCTGAGAACGGAAAACCAGTTCAGGTGATTAATCCGGAAATTTTTGCAAAACCTTCAATAATTGAATTACAGAACCTTCCAGAATCCCGCCGTATGAATGAACTGCAGCCTTTGATGCAGGAGCAAATACAGCAACCCTTTGATTTGAGTAAAGGGCCTCTACTTCGGATAACTTTATTCCATCTCGATAAGGAAGATCATGTTTTGTTGTTGGTCATGCACCATATTATTGCAGATGGATGGTCGGTAGGGATTTTTATTCAAGAAATGGCCACTTTGTATCAAATATTTCTTGATAACAGTAATGATTTACCCGTTGAAGGCGTATTACCTGAATTGAAACTCCAATATGGAGAGTTTGCGATTTGGCAAAGAGAATGGTTACAGGGCAAAAGATTAACTAAACAGATGAATTACTGGAAACAGCAACTTGCAGATGTTCCTGTTCTTGAATTACCCACGGATTATCCCAGACCTGTGTTACAAACTTATCGTGGTAGAAGAGAAAGAATTGAGTTGAGTCCGGAATTAACTGCATCCATTAAAAAATTGAGTCTTGCGGAAGGTGCTACCGTTTATATGACATTGCTAACGACCTTTATGTGTCTTTTGTATCGCTACAGTGGGCAGGAAGATATCAGTGTTGGGACCCCAATTGCTAATCGACATTATGAAAATATTGAAAACCTCATTGGATTTTTTGTTAATACTCTCGTTTTACGGGCTCATTTAAAAGGAAACCTCACGTTTCAACAACTATTGTCCAGAGTTCGCCAAACTACCCTGGCGGCTTATGATCACCAGGACTTACCATTTGAGATGCTGGTAGATACTTTACATCCGAAACGTAGTTTGAATCGTACCCCTCTATTTCAGGTAATGTTCAGTTTACAAAATACGCCATCTCAGTCTATATCCCTGCCTGAACTGGAACTAGAAAACATCGATGTTTATAATGGTAAGGCAAAGTTTGATTTAACTGTATACATGTGGGAAGAAGCCAATAAACTATGTGGTGTATTTGAATATAATGCGGATTTGTTTAAGGCCTCTTCGATTAAAAGGATGATTCAGCATTTCAAAAATTTATTGGGGGGTGTCGTTAGTCAGCCGAATCAAAAGATTTCGGCCCAACCTTTACTTTCTTCAAACGAGCGTTCACAATTATTGAGTGAGTGGGATGGGGGTGTTGCAAGAGAGGAGGAG
>CAZMEG010000291.1:0-5109 GCA_964565205.1 uncultured Cytophagia bacterium | reverse complement strand
TTGTCAATCCGTTTTTATCTTTTTTCTTTTATCGTTATGCCTACAGCGATATCCAGCGTTTCACCGTCGAACACCACGTCTCGTCTGAAAATCCGGACAAAGTTGAGATATGGGTGAGGCTCCATTTTAAAGACGGATGGAGCTGGGATAATATCAATCTTTCCCCGATTACCTATGAACCGAATGGTCCCACATTGGCCGAATTTATCCGGAAACAGACAGGCATGGCCCCATCAAATTGGGAAGATGTGTCGATGACGCCTGAGGGGAAATGAGTTATCTGTTAAGGTGACTTTGAATCAAAGTTTGATTTTGGAAGGTATGACAGCAGTAAAATAAGCTCTCTCATTCAGCCACAATTCGACCCGGGCAAACTGGCTCGGTTCGCCCTCAATGAGAACCATGCGCTCTTTATCCGGTGCAAAAGTATCCAGGATAAAACCTACCGAGACTGTCGAAAAAGTATAGCACGAAGGCGTCTCGCCGTGTTCTTTCAACAAGTTAGTGCCTGTAAGTCCTCGGCGCGGACGCCTTCGGACTGGTTTTTTTAAATTTTCGACAGTCTCATCGGTTCTCCCCATCTTACCCCCCCCCACATGCTCCCCACATATTGCAATCTTTTTTAGCGTGCCTCTTCAATTAAATACTTCCCATAAGTTCCTGAATCTTTTTCAATAATTCCTCCGGTTCTGCTGAATGAGGAGCGCCGGCCGGATCTAAGACGTCCAGTTGTTGGGCAGCCTTCTGGAATTCACCGATGGAAAAATAAGACTGGGCAAGTAATAGACGCAGGCTCTTAAAATTAACTCGATCATCATGTTCAAAAGTATAATTGGGAACGGCATCTACTACCTCCAGGGCGTTGGTAATCGCCTCATTAAATTCATTGAGAGCATGACTGACAAAAGCCAGGCCAGCTTTAGAATTCAGATCGGTTAAGGTTTCCCGATTTTCACGAGAAAGAGAATTGTTGAAATCGGTTTTTGCACCGGTAAAATTTCTACGTTTAGCGCGTGCCCAACCTCGACCGCTTTCGGCCTCTGCCAGAAGTTTTTCAAAAATAGGAGCCTGGCTGGCCATTTCAATCGCCGAACTAAAATTTTCTTCAGCACCCATAAAATTACCGGCCTCAAATAATTGCCAGCCCTGATCGATGGAGGCTTGAATGTCATCGGTTAAGTCATTGCCATTGCCGGTTAAAGCGACTTCAATGGGACTGCTCTGGTTGGTAGCGTTGTGACTGATAGTAACCATCCCCGTGGCACTTCCTTCAGTGGAAGGTGTATAGCGCACCGTTAAAGATATCGTTTGACCCGGTGCGAGATTGTAACTGGTTATGTTTTCTACGATGGTAAACTCTGTCCCGGTAATTCCAATAGAACCGGTTAACATGGCGGTGGAAAAGGATTCATTGCGGATCATTATGGTAAGTTCTTTTTTGTCGCCAACAAAAACAGTCCCAAAATCGAGGGTACTGGGTGAAACAAAAATGCTGATCACTTCTTCAGGTTCGGAACCGCCACCACCACAATTGAGCAACACAAAATAAGTAAATAAGCTTAGAAAAATTGGTAACCATTTTCTATTTGTAATTCTTCTCATTGATGGCTCCTTGCGATTCGTTTAAACAATTACTTGGCTAAAATCATTTTTCGAGTTTGCACAAAATCCCCGGCGATTATTTTGTAAAAATAGATTCCGGTGGGTAAAATATTTCCGTGACCATCACGACCGTCCCAGGAAATCTGGTGACTGCCTGCCGGCAAGTCCTGATTTACCAGAGTACGTACTTTATTGCCCAGCAGATTATAAATATTTAATTGCACATGAGCATTTTGAGGCAGATCAAATTGAATGAGTGTGGTTGGGTTAAATGGATTGGGATAATTCTGGTAAAGGGCGAATTTCTTGGGGATACTGGTTGCGGTATGTTCGACTTCTGTAACGGAGCCTTTTTTTGCCACCGTGAAATATCCCAGGTGACTGATTTCAGCCAGTAAGGCTTTCTCTTCTTCGATAAACTTTGCAGGGACTTCCACCCAGTGATCCTCCTGCCAGTTGAGCAATGCCAGTGATTGTGGATTCACGCCGGCAATTTGTGCTGATGTTAATCGAAATTTCAACGTGGCCGGATGATTCAATTTTAGTCCCACCGGGCTCAGGGTGTAGATAGAAGTGATGGCATCCACCAGGGTTTTTTCTATCCGGTCATTTAAGACGTTAGCATTGCCTTTCATCGCAACAAGAAAAACATCCCGATCCAGCGCTTGCTGTGGCACTTTTAATTGAATCCGACCATCGGTGGAAGTAATTTGGCCCCCCTGCAAGGAAGTGACCAATTGCACATTGAAAGTAAAAGTGGTATCGGCTTCATTAAATCCAAATTTTGGTGTACCTCGTACCTGAATGGTTATGGGACCACTCTGAGTTAGAGTTACTCCATCATCCACAAAGACCCGGTCGCTGGAATTAGGTACAGGCTCAAGGGATAAAGTTCTGGTCTGATTATTTTGAGTCAAAGTTGCCACCAAATTGTCCTGACTAAGGGGGGTGGAACCTACCATAAATACATCCAATTCTTCGGTAAACAGAGGATTCTGGAAAAATCCAGCCGTAAATACGGGAACCGAAGTATCCACAAATTCAAAAGTAGCCCGCATCATCATGTTCCAGCCAGAAAGGGAGGTGCCATCCTGTAACTGCAACCGGGACATAGGAAACCACTCATTGGGTCTCTGTGCCGTGGGACCAAAAAAGGCAAAGGTAAAATTTTCACTATTAGAATTATCCATACCCACAAAAGTTCCCACACTATCGTTTTCAGTAAAACCTATGTACACCGTACCCAGATTGGTAAGCTGATCGGCAAACTGGGAAAGATCGATTTCAATAAAATCCCCGGTAAAAGCGGCCCGATCGGTGGAAACAATGAAAGGTTCAATAATATCATTGCCGGGCAATCCATTGTTATCATCCCAAACATGGAAAAGAAAATCTTTAGGGGCGTTATCGGGTGTGTTAGACCCCTGAAACTCCTGATCGAAAGCTGCCAGTATTTTAGCAGCCACTAATTTGTTATCCGGCACCTCTGGTACAAATTTTACCGCCCAGCCAAATCCTTGCCGGTTATTTCCAAAACCCAAAAATGTAGCATTACCGCTAAATGCATCGGGAGTTCCGTCATCATGAGCGAGTTCTGAAATGAAACCTTTTTGGACCCCGGTAGAATGATAAGAATAAGTTGCGCGAGATAGAGTATTATTAATCACGGCGAAAATTATTTTCCTCACCGAGCTGCCAAATTCAGGTACTGAATACGGCGTACCTAAATTTACCTGATCAACTTGAAGAATACTATCACCAGGCCCTATTTTTATGGCTAAAACATCTAAATTCACCAGGGAGGTAAACGTAATCTCCAGTGAATCACCAAAAGAATACACAATATAATCTACAGCGAATGAACTCACTGTTTCGTTTTCAAAATTCTGGTTGGGATTGGAATGATTATGTACTTCCTGCGGTCGTCCAGCAATAGGGAACACATAACCAAATCGGGAATCAAATTCTCGATTGTTTAAGTAATTGGCAATACAGAAATTTGTAAACATCTGTTCAAAAGTCATCCCCACCCCGAGCTGATCCATAACTTTTTGAATGCCTGTTTCACGGTTAGCTGGTTCGGCAACCACTAACTTCAGGGCAGCGTCGCCCAATTGTTCATCATAGTAAAGTGTAAATAAGGCAGCCCGGGCAGCATCGGGTAAAGCATTATTTCGGTTCCAGTTAAAAAGTGGCACATCTGTATTGTTAAAATACTGGCTGGGACTACGTAATCCGTAGCCACATAAAGCTTCGGCTACCTCTGAGAGACCTTCATTTACAAAGGAGGTTTCATCCTGGTCAAAATGCCAGTGAATTAAATGTTGAAATTCATGGGCTAAGGTAGAAAGAGCTATACTCAAACGTCTCTGATCGTTAGAAAAAATAGCCGGGAACGAATCTATATATAAAATGTCACGTTTATTACTGCCTTGACTGGCAAAATTCTGATCATTGGAGAAGAAAAAGCCTGCTACAAATGGATCATTGGGTCCGGCACCGTCTTTGATATCCACTATAAGAAAATCGGTGATTCCATCGCCATCGATATTAGGGGGCGGTCCAAATAAAAACTCATCCAGTTCGATAATCCCTTTTGAAGGGTCCCGTGAAGCTGGCGGGGTGCTATTTTCAAGGGCCCTTAAAAGACTATCCACTTCCACCTGGGTAACATGTTGATTATTCATTTCTGTGGTATCCACCCAGATTTGACTCAGAGAACCTTTGGCGCGCAATTCAGCCGTAACATTATCAAAATCGTTTGTCTGGAAATTAAGCACAAAGAAATTACGACGCGTACCGATTGTATCCTGCGCTGTGGTAATTTTTTCCAGACGAGCACGTTGCATAAGATCATACACTCCGGGTTTATTTTTCCGGGTGTTCTCTATGGCCTGCTGAATAAGTTCATCGGTAATTAAAACGGTACCGCATTTTCCAAAAGGTACAGAAGTTACAGTCTGATCTAAACTCATTCTACTATCTCGAGGAAGCGAAAAGCGGTTTTGTGAAAAGGCTATATTGGTAAAAAGGAATAAAATTGCAAAGATTTTTATTCTCATTACCCTCTCCTTAGTTATTGAATGATTTCAAAACTTATAATGTAAATTTCCTTTTTGGCAGAGCTTTTTTTCCTGTCAATCGTTACTTGAATTTTTTGTCCCTGATATTTCCATAGCTCATCATAGGCAGGCGATTGCTGGGAAATAATGTGGGTCGTATGATTTTCTTCTTCCAGAGCAAGCTGGACGAATGGCTCATTACCGGTGGCATAAATAATTCCTTTCGTGGAATAGTAATGTGATGAACAGCAAAAAAGGAAAAAGGCTAAACACCATACCCTAATTTTTATCATATGTGCGAAATTATCTTAAATAAATTTTCAGGAAAAGTCAAGAAAAAATTTTATTCGTTTATTCGTTTGTAAAATCTCTTTCCATTCCAGAGACGTCTTCAGACGACTTGGCCTATGAGTGATTTTATTTTAACCACTGATTTACACAGATT
>CAZMEG010000290.1:0-5180 GCA_964565205.1 uncultured Cytophagia bacterium | reverse complement strand
CCGGATAATTTTTCCCAGATAAACTTATTTTAGTTGAAGCTTCAACAGCTAAAGGAGGACGAATTTGCCAGTAAATACCCGGTTCAAAATATAATATGTTTCTTCCGGAATCTTTAAATCTTAACTGGGTAGTAATGTTAGTAAATTCATCCCCCCAAAAACCATCGATGGCAGCCTTGAGAAGCAGGTGTTGTGTTACGTTATAACCAGCTTCGGCTCTTAAGGTGAATTCATCCCCTGGATCTAAATCGGTTGTTTCCACATTAGGTTCAAAACGGAATCGATAACCGACATCTAAATTTACATAAAATGGTAATGGCCAGAGAGAACGGCCAAACTGTCCCTGAATTTCTAAATCCCACTGTCCGTCACCAATGGGAACAAACTCTGAATCTTTATTAAATAAACCCGTGGGAGCCTTTGCCTGAATTTTTATTGTAGAAACCACCGGATTGGTTAACCAGCGGAATCTGGCTCCGAATCTAATATCTCCTACACTCGTGGTGTTATCTCTGAAAGGATTGGAATCGTCAGTAAAGGCAATGTCAAAATATGGAATCTGTACATCCAGTTCCAGCCAATCCAATAAACCATAATTTATATCAAAATAAATTGCTGTGACTCTACTTTCACCATTAAAAGGAAAAGGTACCCTTTGACCCTTTCTACAATTTCGCAAAGGGCACGGTTGATTTCTTGAATAGAATCGCTCATCCGTTTTTTGATAAAAAAAAGAGGATTTAACCCATAATTTACCTCTTTTTAAAGTCCAGGCCCCCGCGAATGCTTGTGTGGTAAGGGAAAATAGACAGAGAACTAAAGATAAGTAGTACAGCTTCTTAAACATATAGGATTATAATATCTCATATTTTTTCACATAAATATAATGGGAATTTTTAAAAAGCATGCCATAAATTCTGGCTTTTTTATTAAGAAAGGTTCCGTTCTTCATCAATTCACGTGTTTGAGGAGTATTGACAAAACTCCAGATTGAACCATCCTCACTTTTGAGACCAGGACGATGTAAATTGGCATCGTGATAAAACTTTTCACCCGTCTTGGAGAGGAATGCACAATCAAGACATATGATTTTGCCCTGCACCTCCGCAACTATAGGAGTCTGAGTTTCTATTTTTGCTTTTTCTATGAATGAATGATACATAGGGAAAATAACCAGAAATGCCACAACAGCAACCGTGAAAGAGGCGGCAATGGGTCGGTAGATAAATAAACTTTGGATCAATTCCCAAAAACTTGGGCGATCTCCTTTTCTAATTAATTGGCGTCTTACTCTCTGATGTAGATACTTGGGTGCTTTTACAAACGGTAATCGCTCACGTAAAAATTGTTTCACTTTTAATTCACCCAAATAATTATCATAGCAATCAGGACATTCTTCCAGATGTTGCCGTACAAGATTGATTTTATCTTCGGGGATTTCCCGATCAATATATCCTGTAATCCAAGGAGCAATTTTTTGACACCTTTTATCCATTGGCGTATGCCTCCTGTTCAATTCTTTGAGTTATTATCATCTATTGATTTATTAATAAAGCCATGCCTGGTGGCATAATCTTTCAAAATATTCTGCAATTGCTTACGTGCTCTTGATAATCTTGACATAACTGTACCAATTGGACATTCCATAATTTGTGCAATTTCTTTATAAGAAAAACCCTCTACATCGGCAAGTAGCACTACCATACGAAACTCATCCGATAACTGAAACAAGGCTTCTTGAATTTCATCATCAAATAATTCTTCGTAAAAACCTCCTTCCTCCTGATTAAGTACCTTATCAAATTTCCCATTCCTACTGGGTTTCTCTGTAAAACTGTGCTTTATTTTTTCAAAATCAACTTTTTGTGGCTGTTTAATTTTTTTTCTATACTGATTTATATATGTGTTCGTCAATATTTTAAATATCCAGGCTTTGAAATTCGTTCCACGTTCAAATTTATGAAAGAACCTGAAAGCTCTCACATAAACATCCTGGACAAGATCCTCGGCGTCCAATTCATTACGAGTCATTCTAAGAGCTGTGTTATAAAGAGCATTCATATGAACAAATGCTATTGCTTCAAATTCCTGCTTCTTCTTCAGTATATTGTCCGAAGACTTTTGTTTAGAAATACCCGGCATACTGTAATATTTTTATCCCTTTATTAAAAAAGGAAACATGATTTCTATTGTAAATATTCCCGATACCGAGAAGTTAGGTAATTTTTGGTTATTAAAATTACCTGTTGGAAGGATTACCAAGGGTATTATAAATCGGATTCATCTTTCCAGCGAATTATTCGCCATTTACCATCTTCTTTACTCTGTACAAATGTAAAAATTGCTGTACCGGTAACCACAAAATTTAAATCGGAACTAAACAGATTCAGGTTAAACCGGATGAATATTTTTTCAAATTCACCTTCACTTGAAGAAAATATTGTATTTAACCAGACCAAATCAATAACATCAAAGGTTCGAAATAGTTGTCCGGTGGTCTTTAAGTCAACATCACGCCCCCAAGTTACAAATTGACCTGAGGGTCCCATTTCAGGATCAAAATATTCAAAAACAAAGGATTCATCTAAAAGGTTGCTGTAAAGTAAAGAATCTTTAAATACATAAGCATAGCGGAAATTTTGTAAAACTTCCTGAGGGGTTTTCTGTTCAGTTATGACATTGGAAGAGTCTGGCGATTTTTCTAAGGCGGGGGCAAACGGGTTAAAACAAGAAACCTCAAACAAAATTAACGAAGATAAAAATATTTTACCCAACAAAGATTTCATTATATAAAAAAAGCGGTGCCTTCACAACACCGCTTTTATTCTCATATTCGGATGATTATTTGAGCTTAAAGATAACAGGAATGCTTACCCACACTTTCACCGGTTTGTCTCTCTGTTTGGCTGGTTTCCACTTAACGCTTCTGATGGCATTAACCGCCGCTTCATCACAGCCGCTATGACCAAGTGATTTTAAGATCTTAGTTTTAACCACGTTTCCTTTTTCGTCTACTAAAACATGCACAATTACGCGTCCCTCAATTCCAACTTTTCGCGCGATTTCAGGATATTTAAGAGCTCTTTGAATCGCTGCAAATCCTCCAATAGGCATGGGGGGTTCATCATAAGGGACAAAAATCGCAGCACCGTCATCCTCTGCTGGTGGAGGAGGCGGTGGAATTTCGGTCAGATCGATAAAGTCGGTGGTTTCGATGGTTAAATCTTCCGGTACATCTTCACTTTCTGTTGGAATAGGAATCGAAGGCTTTGGTGGTGGCGGTGGAAGCTTAATCTGCTCCGTTTGTGGGATATCTTCGACCTCAATCTTAATGTCCGGATTTTTCGCCTCTTCCGCTTCCAATTTAATTGTACGCATAATTTGAAAAACAATGATCATTATAGCTAAAGAAATTACCGTACTAAGTTCAATGACTTTACGGTACCTAAGCTTTAAATCAGCTTCAGGATTTTTTTTCATTATATATCACCTCGCCTTAAATAGATGGTTTAGCTGAATAATTTACATTCAATGCGTCAGCCTCACGTAGCTCTTCTTGGATATCGGTTACAATACCCATTTTTGCATCCTTGTCTATTTTCATGGAAACGACACGTAATGGATTCATGGGATCAATACGCTTCTGGTACATTATTGTTGAAATATCTTTTAAATCAACCAGTTTATCATCGATAGAAATTTGTCCATCCTTGCTAACCCATATATAGGCCACATCGCGTTTCCCCTGAAGTTTTTCAATTTTTCTGGCTTCAGGAAGAGTTACAGGAAGGCCGGAGAACTCTTTAAAAACGGAGGTTACCATAAAAAATATTAAAAGTAAAAAAACAATATCTGGCAGTGAGGCTAACGGAATACCACTTTGGGCTTTTTGTTTACTTTCAAACTTCACCTTTTAACTCCTGAGTTATTTTTCTGGCTCGGCAATTGATATACGAGTGGCATTGGCTAATTTTAATTCATCCAGGACCTTTATAAATATTTCGTAGGGAGTTTCGCGATCGGTTTTAACTGAAACAATAAGTCGAGGATTTTCAGCGATCTTTTGTTCGATAATCTGGCTAATATCTTCAATGGGAGTTATTTCGTTATCCAGAAGTACTTCGCCCTGGGCATTAATTAAAAGATTTGTAATATTCTTACGTCGAATCTTGGTTTCCTGCCCTTTAGCTGGTAAAGTTAAGCCAATACCACGGTCCACGTCTATGGTAGTTGTTACTAAAAAGAAGATTAACAACAAAAAAGCAATATCGGCCAACGAGGCCAAAGGGATTTCAGAAGTGCGTTGTTTTTTCTTTTCGACTAACATTTTTTTCTCACAAATTTAAAAATATTAAGCTGTGGCTGCTTCTTTGGCTTTGTGCGTAAAAATACCTTTTTTGGTTTTTTCCATTTCGATCAGGGTATCTACGAAATCGACCGAACTTTCTTCCATATCCACAATTAGTTTGTCAACCTTCGAGACAAAGTAATTATTGAAAAACTGGACAATGATAGCCACTATTAAACCAAACAGCGTAGTTAACAGAGCCACAGAAATACCACCAGCTACAATAGAAGGAGAAATGTCGTTAGCCTTTTCAATGGCTTCGAATGATTGAATCATCCCCCACACCGTACCGAGAAAGCCAAGCATCGGCGCCAGACTCACAATGGTGGCCAGCCAGACCAGACCCTTTTCCAGAAAAGCCATTTCTATGGTACCGGCATTCATGATGGCCTTTTCAACATGTTCAATACCACGATCCACTCTTAATAAACCAGCGTGGAAGATAGAAGCTACGGGACCACGAGTATTGGCACAAACTTCTGTTGCCGCCTCAACACCGCCCTCATTAAGAGCATTTTTTATGGTGGCTAAAAACTTCCGTGTATTTATCGATGCGCGAGATAGAGTCCATAATCGTTCGATACTAATAGCAATACCGAGTATCAGTAAGAACAAAATCGGCCACATCATAAAGCCGCCTTTGTTAAATAATTCCAACAAATCCATTACTCTTTTTCCTCCCTTACGTTTGTTTTAATTAATTTAACCATTTAATTTTCATAATGATTGAAAATTATAAATATTTTTTAATTAAAAGTCAATATTTTTTTCATACTTGCCTATAAAATACAGGACCTTCATAAATCCAACCCGGCGATCTTCATTGCTTTCG
>CAZMEG010000289.1:4941-5182 GCA_964565205.1 uncultured Cytophagia bacterium | reverse complement strand
AATTATAAATAATACCTAATAAAATCAAGTTAAATTTAGGGATTACGAAGATATGAAAAAAAATAGGCGAGAATAAAATCTCGCCTATTTGCTTAAAAGGTAAGTATTAGCTTTCTTTAGATTTGTCCTCATCATCGACCACCTCAAAATCGGCTTCTTCCACTTTTTCATCTTTTTTCTCGGTGGACTCGGTTCCCGTTGTAGTGATTTCAGCACCAGCACCAGCTCCGGTTTTCTGATA
>CAZMEG010000289.1:0-4931 GCA_964565205.1 uncultured Cytophagia bacterium | reverse complement strand
TTGTCCGTATTGATGGCTTCTTTAACTCGCTTCACCGCAGCTTCCAGTTTCGACTTGTCGTCAGCATTCAACTTGTCGCCCATTTCTTTAATATTCTTTTCGGTTTGATATACCAGTTGATCGGCCACGTTTTTAGCATCAACAAGTTCACGCCGACGTTTATCTTCTGCTGCATGTTCCTGGGCTTCTTTGACCATTCTATCGATTTCTTCTTTAGTGAGACCGGTTGCAGCTTCGATGCGGATGCTTTGCTCTTTTCCTGTTGCTTTGTCTTTTGCTGAAACATGTAAAATACCATTGGCATCAATATCGAAGGTTACTTCAATTTGAGGTACACCTCGTGGTGCAGGGGGTATGCCGTCCAGTATGAACTTACCCAGAGTACGGTTGTCTTTAGCCATTTCACGCTCGCCTTGCAATACATGAATTTCTACGGAGGTTTGATTGTCCGCGGCCGTAGTGAATATTTCTGATTTTTTCACAGGAATAGTGGTATTCCGCTCGATTAATTTTGTCATCACGCCACCCAACGTTTCGATGCCCAGAGAGAGCGGCGTCACGTCCAGCAACAATACATCCTTTACATCACCAGCAAGGACACCGCCCTGAATAGCTGCTCCGACCGCCACAACTTCATCCGGGTTCACACCTTTATGTGGTTCTTTGCCAAACAGTTCTTTTACAATCTGCTGAACTTTGGGCATTCTGGTAGCTCCACCTACCAGTACCACCTCATCGATATCCTTGGCTGTAATCCCTGCATCTTTAAGAGCCATTTCACAGGGTGGAATCAAGCGATTGAACAACTCTTCGGTAAGCTGTTCAAATTTTGCCCGGGTTAAGGTCATATTTAAATGCTTGGGACCGGTATCCGTGGCTGTAATAAAAGGTAAATTAATATCCGTTTGCGTGACCGTTGAAAGCTCACATTTAGCTTTTTCGGCTGCTTCTTTCAAACGTTGCATGGCCATAGGATCTTTGGATAAATCTACTCCTTCTTGTTTCTTAAATTCTTCTACAATCCAATTTATAATTTTCTGGTCCCAGTCATCACCGCCTAAGTGCGTATCGCCATTAGTGGCTTTAACCTCAAAAACACCCTCGCCAATTTCCAGAATTGAAATATCGAATGTTCCACCACCAAGATCAAATACGGCAATTTTTTCATCTTTTTTCTTATCCAGACCATAAGCTAACGAAGCAGCCGTGGGCTCATTAATGATTCGTTTTACATCCAGACCAGCGATCTGACCAGCTTCTTTGGTTGCCTGACGTTGACTATCATTAAAATAGGCAGGAACTGTAATGACAGCTGCGGTTACTTTTTGCCCCAGGTAATCCTCCGCGGTCTGTTTCATCTTTTGTAAGATCATGGCCGATATTTCCTGGGGTGTATATTCTTTCTCACCAATTTTTACTACTGCCAGATCATTTTTACCGCGAACCACCTTATATGGAACGCGTTTAATTTCTTCCAGAACCTCGTCATAACGTCTTCCCATAAATCTTTTAATAGAAAAAATCGTATTTTCTGCATTTGTAATTGCCTGTCGTTTAGCTACCTGGCCAACCAAACGTTCACCTGTTTTAGTAAAAGCCACTACCGAGGGAGTGGTTCTCTGTCCTTCAGCATTAGGGATAACGACCGGTTCGCCTCCCTCCATTACGGCCACACATGAGTTCGTTGTACCTAAATCGATTCCGATTATTTTACTCATATTGATCAACCTCCTTAATTTTCTACGTTGTTGTCAAATTGTTTGATCTTATATGAAATAATTGCTCTCAATTTTATCATTCATTATTTAGCAAAGATTATGCCATCAGACATAAATAAGTCTTACTGCTTATTTTTTATAAAATTAGAGAAAGAGGGCCTTTCTGCCACTTTGACGCACAGAGTAGAATTAATTATTTTTGGTTTTACTGGTCTCTGTGCTTTTGCTTTCTTTTTTTTCGGTAGTACCGGCGCTCTCTTTAGTTGTTGAATTTGATTTTTTATAGTCGGTGATATAAAATCCTGAACCTTTAAATATCAATCCATTGCCTCCGCCGATGAGTCGCTGCACATGACCATGACATTTTGGACAGGTCTCCAGAGGTTCCGCCGTGATACTTTGAAATTCTTCAAACTTGTATCCGCAATCGTCACACAAATATTCATAAGTTGGCATATTTTGTTCTCCTTTTCTTTTTATTGCTGCTGATTATTTCGGGGCTTTAAGAGCGATAAATATATTTCTTCCCTGTCGATTCACTCTAAATAAGATGATTTGTCCTTTTTTTGTTTTGCTTAAAATAGATTCAAGGTCAAATACATTTTTTACTTTTTTTCTATCTACTTCTTTAATAAGATCACCGATTTGAAATTTTTCAGCGGCTACAGTTCCGGTTTTTATGTCCACAACCACAACACCTTCCTCTTTTTCGTAGCCATACTTTTTTGCCAGGCTTCGAGTCAGATTTTCAACCTCAAATCCAAAGCGATCCCATATATCTGTTCCTTTAGAACTTAAAGTGCCAACCTTTGTATTCCGTTCACCAAGAATAACAGGGATAATTTTTATTCGACCGTTTCGAATAACTTTTATTTTGACTTTGGTACCCGGAGCATAAAGTCCGATTAAATTTATCAAAGTTTGGTCATCTTCAATTTCTTTGTCATCCACTGCGATGATCACATCAGAGCGTTTGATCCCTGCTTTATCGGCCGGGCTATCTTCCATGACGTCGCTTACCAGAGCTCCTTTTGCTTCTTTTAGGCCAAGGCTTTCCGCTAAATCGGCATCAACTTTTTGAATATAGACGCCCAGCCATCCACGCATCACTTTACCATAGGCAATTAATTGATCCATCACCCGTTTAACCATGTTTATGGGAATGGCAAAACCGATACCGATATTCCCTCCCCGGTTTCCTGCAATAATCGCCGTGTTGATACCAATAAGCTGGCCACGTAAATTCACCAGGGCCCCACCGCTATTGCCAGGATTAATGGCAGCATCCGTTTGAATAAAATCCTGATAGGTGATTTGGCCCTGCAGATTAAGATCGCTACGGCCTTTGGCGCTGATAATTCCCGCCGTCACGGTATGTTCAAATATGATGTCAAAGGGACTACCGATAGCCAGGACCCATTCTCCTACTTCCAGTTTGTCGGAATCCCCCAGTTGAGCTGCCGGTAAATCTTTTTTATCTATTTTGATCACTGCCAGATCGGTCTCTGGATCCGTACCAACGATTTCAGCTTTGTATTCTTTCTTGTTGAGAACCACGTTTATTTCATCAGCGTCTTTGATTACATGATAATTGGTTACAATATAACCTCTCTTATCAACAATGACACCAGAACCCAGACTATCTTGCCGATATTCTCGTTCACCATCCCGGGGTACCTGAAAGAATCTTCGAAAAAATGGATCATCCCGGAAGAAATCAGAGAATGGGTTACGTACTTTAACGATTTTTTCACTGGTAATGGAAACTACCGTGGGCGTAACTCTCTTGGCAATCTCCACAAAGGCTTTGTTAAAGCTCATGTAATCCAGAGGTTCAGAAGAAACTGGACTGGATGAATTTTCTATTTTTTCCTCAATAGCCAGACTATTTTGGGTCCAATCAAAATTGGTAGCAATGATTAAACCGATGATAATGCCAATGCAAATGGACACGATACCAAAGATGGCAATATTTTTACTTTGCATTACTTTCTCCTCTTGAGTTTAACTCCTTTAAATATAAGTATTTTTTATTTTGAATAGGCCGGTTCGACCACTTTTATAGTAACATATTGATCCCCCTGCCCATATTTACTTTTAATGCCCATGCCGCGCAGACGAAAAGTTTTAAAAGGTTCTTTCAACGGCGGGACTTTCAATTCGACTTTTTTCCCATGAATGGTTTTTACTCTGACTTTTGTGCCTTTGCTTGCGTGTTTTTTATCCAGGGGAATCTCGCAATATATATCCAGTCCTTTTCTCTTAAAGAAATGATGTTTACCCACATGAACTGTGATGATCAAATCTCCCGCAGGACCTCCATTACTACCGGGATTACCCTGTCCTTTTAAACGCAGTTTTTGGCCATCTTCTATGCCTGCCGGTATATTGATGGCTATTTTTTTATTACGCAAGATTTTACCGGTTCCCCTGCATGTGGGACAAATTTCTTTAATAATTTCACCACGCCCCAAACATCTCGGACACGGACGACTTATTGAAAAAGCCCCCTGAGTTTTGGAGACCATACCCAGCCCATGACATTCAGGACAGGTTTGTGGTTTTGTACCTGCTTTTGCGCCTGTGCCTTTACAGGAAGGGCAGATATCTTCTTTATTTAAAGAAATGATGGTCTTCCCACCCAGAGCAGCCGTTTCAAATGGAATTCGAATTTCGGCATGAATATCGGAACCTTTTTGTGGTCCAAAACCTTTGCCGAAACCATTTTCACGATCAAAAATGTGGCTGAAAATGTCGCCCAATCCACCGAAACCAAAAAAGTCATCAAATGTAAATCCGGTTGTTTTTTGTCTCCTACGCCGATCCGTCCTTCGAAAGCCTTCAAAAATATCCCCCAGATCAAAACCAAAACCCTGGAAATCAAATCCGCCTTCAGGACGAGCGCCAGTCCCAAAACCAAATTTTCGCATCTGATCATATTGCTGACGTTTTTGGGGGTCGCTTAAAACATTGTAGGCTTCTGAAATTTCTTTAAAACGTTCCTCAGCCTCCTTATTGCCCGGATTGGCATCCGGATGATACTGCTTCGCTAATTTTCGATACGCTTTTTTAATTTCATCAAGCGTTGCGTTTTCACTAACACCTAAAATTTTGTAATAATCTCTTTCTGCCATAAGTCTATTTAACTAATTTTTTTATAAAAAAATCCCTTTTCTTTTTAGCAAAGTATATGCCATATATTCAAAATAGACT
>CAZMEG010000288.1:0-5209 GCA_964565205.1 uncultured Cytophagia bacterium | reverse complement strand
ATCGCCCAGTACTACGTTGTAAAAATTGGCGTGTTATCTAAATAATAACGGTCTCTTACCCGTTATTTAGGTGAAAGATGCCACTTGCATTCCCGAAACACAGCCAGAGACTGTGTTGGATCGTGGTCATGAAAACTACGCTTATTAATGCAACGATAGTGGCTTCTGTTAAATCATGATCCCACCGGGAGCCTGGCTTCCGTCTCCCGCATGGCCTGTTTCGAAATAGTCACCGTAGCCCTGCCATTGGTATCTCGAAAGCTAAGCACATCCATGGGACACACAGTCACGCAAATGCCACAACCAATACAGGAACTGTTGGTGTTGTCCAGAACTTCCTGTTTAAGGGCAAAGCTCATGACATCGATACCCACCTGGCAATAACGGGAACATTCGTTGCAGGCAATGCATTTGTCATTGGCATTAATTTTAAATTTCCCAATGCCAATTTTTCTGAAAAATTTCGATTCCAGATGCATTAATTTAGCCAGAGGACACCAGTACCGGCACCAGACTTTCCCCCCCAGAAATGGATATAAAGTCACCGGCAAAATGCCCACCAGCCAGACATCCGCCAGAATGCGGTACAAATTCACAGAAAATTCAGCCGGCTTGGTGAAAATCTCTATGGAATTTTTGCCAACCATTAAAACGGTCGCAACGGTTGCGAAGATTAAAATGGCCATATTCATCCATTCCCATTGAATGGAGGTTTTCCCTTTTGGCGCTAAATGACGCCAGCGATCACCAAAGGTTTCGGCCAAACCGCCACAACCACAGATCCAGGAACAGTAGCGCTTACCGTGCCAGATGGTAAAAATGGGGATGATCACAAAAGTAAGTAATACGCCCCAGATCACCCAGATCTGGTGAGGATTGTAAAAAAAGGTGTAAAAAAACAGTGGCCAGGCATAGACGATTCCATAAGCGCGCCAGGCCTGTTGTGCAAAAGTGGGATCCGAGGCAAGTTTTTCTCCCACCCATTGAAATTTAATAGCCCATTGAAATAAAAACTCCGGTATAATGAAAAAGAAAATCCACTGAAAGCTCAACAAACTGACATAGCGCCAGATCTGGAATTTATCCCGGCGTTCCAGTCCCCAGCGCTTCAATGCCTGAATACCGAAAATGGTCATGACCGCCGTATACAATACCGTATACCAGAAAGACCAGGGTCGATCAAAAAAGGAGAGCATTTTATACCCCCAGCCACGGTAAGGCCAGAATTCCATTCCTTTACCGGCCTTAATTCCATAAATGGAGTAAAAAGTTAGAAAAGAAAGGCCCAGCCAGGCATATCGGTCATGTTTGAACCCGAATCTTACCAGAGTAGCTACCGAACCCAGAGCCAGTAAGGCTCCCAGCCAGGCAGGCAAAAATGATAAATCCTGCCCGAATAATTGAGGATGGCCTTTAAAAATCCATAACCCAAACAAAGTACCTAAAGTCAAAGCGACGGCACGCCAGAAACTGCCTTCCCATTCATTTTCAAGACGAATGCCAAGGCTTTTCAGAAAGGCCTTTGGAAGCTCCGCGCCAATTAAAACAAATGCATGCTGATAAGGAACTTTACGGGTCTCTTCAAAACCTCCCTTATCGATTTTTAAAGTAGCTTCTTTTTCACCAAATTCCACCACATTGGAATTCAAAATGAGCTCAATTTTACCCTCCGCTACTTTTTGATTCAACAGACGTTCGTTGTCTTTGAAGAGACGCCTGAACTCACTGCCACGATAAGAAAGATAGACTTTATTTTGTTCGCACAAAGTGAGAGCGGCTTCCACAGCGCTATTACCCCCACCAACCACCAGAATATTTTCGTTGTGATATTTCCTGGGGCTGTACAACTGATGATATACGTGCTCGCGTTCTTCACCGGGCACATTCAATTTACGCGGATTACCCCGCTGACCGGTAGCAAGGATAATCCTTTTGGCTTTGTAGGTAGCTTTCGGCGTGGTAACCTGAAAAATTCCGTTCTGTTTTTCCAGTTTCTCCAGAGGCTCTTCGGTGTGTACTTCCAGTTGATTCTGGTTAACAATTTGATGCCATCGTTTGATCAAGTCTTCTTTAGTGGCACCATCCAGCCAGAGTTTACCCTTGGGTGGAATTTCATCCGGTTCCGCATAAACCCATTTACCTTCGGGAAAATTTTCAATGGTGTTAGCGATTTTGTATTTTTCAAGCACGATACATCTTAGCCCTTTATCCTTGGCGGTGAGAGCTGCATTGAGACCGGCAGCTCCGGCGCCAACAACAATCAGATCATAAACACTTGAATCTGTGCTTCTGGCGTCGGGCAAAGAGGCTATGTATTTCACCACGTTATAGCCCTGTTCCATGGCCAGTTTAATCACCGGAGCCCCCGCCAGGTCTCCGATGATATACAGACCGGGGATATTACTTTCATTATGTTTTTTCAAAATTGGACGCTGATTCTCGCGGGTTCCGGAACTTAAAATCTTTTCAATCCAGGCTTGGATTTTTTTGAACATACCTCTCACCTCGGTTTGTACGGTTATAATCCTGCTCGATTCACTTCCGATTGTGTTTTAGGAGTTAAAGGATGCCCACAATCCAGGCATTTCTCGGCGGCCGGGTGATTTTGACTTCCACAACCCGGACATGGCACCGGTTCTGCTGTGCTGGGAACTTTTCGTAATCCCTTGGGGACATGAACATTTTTGTCCCGACGTTTACAGAATACAATTAAAAATGCAACCACGTTAACAACTAATCCAGCAAAAAACCAGCGTAATGGTGGCAATCCCTTACCCACAGCCGTTTGTGCCGTGATGGCCGCAAATATTAAACCGGCCAGAACATAAAGTCCAAAGAAAAACCAGCCTAAACTTAATGATGCGCTTTCTTTCAGCTCTTCGGTAAAAAGGGCACCACGGGGCTGCACCTTGGCAAAATACTTCTCCGGATCACGTAAAAATATTTCCAGAGCTTCTCGCTTAAGCGGGATGCGACGCCCGCGAATCTCCAGGCAGATATCATCTGGACCGAGCTTTTTTCCTGAGACAATACAGCGGTCACCCGGCAAAACTTTCACTATGGTATATTCAAGAGTGTCCTGTTTGGCTTTCTGCATGGCCAGCACATTCCAGGTCACGTACAGAATGACTCCGATCATCATCCCCCAGAGCAACAAACGAGCTTTTGTTCTCCCTCGCGTTAACATTTTCATTCCTCCTTCAACAAGTCTAAATTAATTCAAATTCCCAAAAAAGTTAATTACTTGCATTATTCACAAATTTTGCAGAATGAAAGTTGAGTTTGATCTCTACTCAGAAGCTGATAAATTTAATGAATTTTCCACCAATCTTTAGATTTCACCAGTAGAGCCCGGGCATATTCCACATGCGACCACATTAAAGGGGTAGCGAATTGAATATACCCGCCTTCTTCACTGGTTTTATCCAGAAACATGCACTTCTTTCCGGTTTCTTCATAAGAACGGGCCATGTTGTTTGCCTCTTCAAGGATTTTATCGAAATCCACATTATCCAGCAGAATCGGTTTGTGGAATTCTTTTTCAAAATCCAGGCCGGTCTTCCACTCCTTCTCGATGAACGTCTCAAAACGTTTACAGGTGGAAAGATGCTCCGGAATTTCTCCTCGCTCATTGGTGTACTTGTCAATTAAGCTCAAAAGCTCATCGCCTCGTTGAATATTTCCTGCCCAGTAGTGGTACTGGGCTAATATTGCCGTATACTGTAACCAGGGTCCATTGCCGGCATGAACGTGGGTGGCAAAATCTTTGTAAAAGGGAAGGTAGCGCATGATCATGCCCAGTTCCGGGTCGCAGAGTTGTTTTTCAATAAATTGTACGCTGCTGGCCATTTCACTCCTGTAATGAAGAAAGCCGTAATAAAAAGGGCTGAGTAAAGTAAAATCCGGACGCAGGTCCACACGACCATAAGGATCAATACGTCGGATATAGCGTTCACCATTCATAAACAGTTCACTTACCGAATACAGAAAATTTTGACGAAAGTCAAGATATCGCGAGGAGATGATGTTTTTATCATGAAACCAGGTGGCAATTTCATGTACCAGTGAAAGAGCATAAAGAAATGTGAAATTCACCCAGATGGTGTACCCCTCTTCCATGGCAGATTCGTGAATGGAGGTAGTGGAATGAAAAAGATTAATCTCTTTCTCGTAATAATGATTAAAACTAAAATCGAGAGCTCTGTTGATACTTTCCAGAAATTCGTCCAAATTTTTTACTTCTTTGTTTAACCGGCGAGCCGTTAAAAGATAATTGCACAAAATGGCGATACCGTGTGCTACATTATCCTCCTGCTTGTAGATGCTTTTGTCTTCCCCGTCAAGGCTATAACGCTGGCCCCAGTACCCCGATTCGGCTTGTACATCTTTCATGAAATGTGCCATAGATTCAATAAGTTCAAAAGCCTGTTGAGCTACATCATACCCGCGCCGGGAACCTGCCACCCGACGAAAAAATTGTACAGCACAACTGGTATCCCTTGGATAAATGTAAGGATAACGGGAGGTTGGAGGTGAGGCCAGTAATAGACGACCGTACTTTTCGGAGGGGAGTGTACACTTGAGAATGACCTGCATATGGTGTTTTAGTTGATCATTCAATACGGCTAATTCTTTATCAGATATGTTCATGGCCTGTACTCCTTAAAGATTAACGGTCCATTTCAAAACCTGCATTTAAATCTCCTTAAAAAGAGATTTTCCAGTTCAATTAACAGTTAAGCCCAATCCAGGGGTACCCAAAAACGATTGCCAAAAGGTGGAATGTAAGAGATTCCACATTTGGCGTAAACGCCGGCCGGGATGCCCAAATCGGCCAGGAAAAGCTGCCCACACTTTTCCCGTACCAGACCGGTTTTTGGTAATGCCAGGGTCAGAGTCCAGGTAGCCTTGATGTACACCCCCGGGGTCTCACCCGTGGAAGCATCGACTCCAGAAGGGACATCCAGGGAGAGGATCGGGCAGGTTTGCTCATTAGCCCAGCTAATTAGATCGGCGGGCAATCCCGTAGGGGCACCGTTTAAACTGTAACCAATTAAAACATCTAAAATTAAATCTGGAGACTCCTTCTTCAGTTCCTCCGGCCCAATATCCATACCCGAGGTGTTTCGAAATATTTGATATTGCCAGCGAGGGACCTCTTTTAAACGTTCCTTTGAAGTTACACACAATTTAACTTTCAAATGACGAT
>CAZMEG010000287.1:0-5257 GCA_964565205.1 uncultured Cytophagia bacterium | reverse complement strand
CTGCCTAACTGAAAGAGTTAAATCAACTTTTTTTAACCAGAGATGAATTATTAAAACTGTTAAAAAAGCGTGTACACCAACTCCAATACTCTTCACAAATATCGCTTAAATTTTAACATATTATTAAAGTAAGTTTTAATAATTTAATGAATTATTCAGGTTAAAATATCTTCTTCAGTAAAAATAAAGAAATCGCAAAGGGCGCTCTCACTTGCAGAAAAACGCGCCCGTCAAATAGAAAGCTGGCATAAGATTTTCGAGACCAGGTTCCCGGATATTTCTCCGCATGATTTTAGATTAAATTATTGCAGTTTTTTTAGAACTACAAAAGAACGCATGCAAATCATGTTTTTGAAGCGGCGAAAGGATAGTCGTTATGTCTTTTGTAGCCATGTAATTTTTTATTTTTGATGAAAAGAAAATTTGTACATCGTTCCCATAAGTGGCACTGGATTAGGGCTGGCCATTGTAAAAGAGTTAACAGAAAAACTCGGTGGACAAATCGAGGCCAAAACAACCGACCTGATTTTTGAGGTAAGTTTACGCTTTCCTGTTTCCTGACAAAGCCTCTTCCGCCGGAATGTGTTCTGGGCAATCCAAACGTAATTCAGTGATTGCCAGCGGTTTGTCAAGTAATCTGCAATGATGCGGGGCCTGGTTCTGTGCATGGGCATAAGGCTGGAAAAATTTGCAGGTGATACACATCCGTGCTACAGAAATTATCCCGGACTTTTGTAACGATTCGATTAATTTCATGAGAAAATTTAAAACAACCAGTTTTTCCTCATCAGGTAAAGTAGCCACTACCGCACGCACTTCATTGGCCCAGGTGGAAAGTTGTTTTGCAAGTTTTATGCCTTTTGTTGTTAAGTTAGCATAAATCACCCGCCGATCCTCGGAAAGGGGCTGGCGGCTCACAAGGCTTTTTCTTTCCAGAACTTTTATGGCATCACTAACAGTGGCCGGTGTGAGTCTAAATTCTCTCGCTATTTTACCCATGGTCTCACGGTGCTCATGGTAATACAAATATACCAGAATCTGAATTTGTATGGGACTTAATTTAACTCTTTTGCCTTTCTCCCAGAGTAATACTCTAAATGCCTGAGAAAGACGTTCAAGAGCAGCAGCAATTTTACTGTCTACATCTACATGTTGAAATTCAAGATCAAAAATGGATTGCATAGGTTTGTTATTACTGTAGATTTAAAAGAAAATCCGCTAAATTATGTAATTCTTTTGAACTTAACATGTCATATGCCGGCATCTGGATTGGATAATATTTCCTGGACATCGCTTTCAATCTGTTATCATTTTTAACATAATACAAAGGATTTTTTAAAAATTCAACTAATTTTGCTTTTTGCCAGTGCTCCTCTAATTTTAAAAGTGAAGGACCTCTTGCTGTTCCTTTACCATTGTGACCGTGGCAGGTACCACAACCGGCTCTGTTATATATGCGGACACCCTGAGTTAGGGTGCCCGCTTTTGTGGTTAAAGAAATAAATTTATGCCCGCTTTCAAAATCCCCCACGTTGAGAAACAGGGCAATTAAAACCAATAATAATAATCCAGGAAAAATTATAAAAAGAACTAACGCTCGATTTCTTTTCATTTTCGATAACTACTGAATACATAATCTTTATCTTTTTTAGCCATATGGCAGGAAAAACAATCATTTTGTGCATCTTTAACCACCCTTTCTTTGGTATCTCCCTTAAATCCTTCAAATCCCCAGCCTCCTGTCGCCGCAAAGCGTTTCGAATCTTTCTGCATCACACCTACAACTTTTCTGGCCCCCTCAACAATGGCGTGATTTTCCTCTTTAGCTTCCAGAAGATCAAAGATTATTACCGCCCCATCGGGAAATGATTTACCCTCCTTAAGGGCCTTCAATGCTTTGTCATTGGCGTAAATGTGATGAATACCTCCAAACGCATCGTAGAGTGGGTGTCCTTTCTGAATTACCATAGATTTCACATGTGTCCAGTTTCGGTACCCTTCAGGATACTCAACTTTACGGTTAACAGGAAGGGAACTTCTGAGCCAGTTTACAGACAGGATGCAAATGAGACTCGATAATGATATAATAAAAAATGATTTAAATCTTTTCATGGCATACCCTCCAATTTTTTGGTTAAAAATTTAATTAATTAGGAAACCTAAATAATATAAAAAAGAGAAATGTTATTGTCAAGAAAAATAATTAGGATTCCTTAATAAAAAATAAAATCTCGCTGAAATTTGTTAGAATGAAGAAAAAACCCTAATCAAAATTGAAAAAATTAGTTACTTTCTCAATTCTATCTTGCTTTACTATTAGATTATTCTTAATTTTTAAACCATGGAAACGACTAAAGGAAAAACTCGAGGTTTAAAATCTACCATCATGATTGTAGATGATGAGGAGATGGTATTACGCAGCCTTGAGACCTATTTACAACTGGAAACAGATTTGAATATTCTAACCTTTTCCTCTCCTTATGAAGCCTTAAAAGCGTTTGATCAATCAGAGGTGGATCTGGTCATAGCTGACTTTCTTATGCCCGAAATGGATGGTTTACAATTTTTAAAAGAGATCAAAAAGCGCGATCCGGATATTCCGCGTATTTTGCTTACAGGTTATGCTGATAAAGAAAATGCAATTAAAGCCATTAATGAGATTGGCATATTTCAATATATTGAAAAGCCCTGGGATAATGAATATTTAAAGCTGGTCATAAAAAATGGCCTCGAAAACAAGAGTCTACGAAAGGTGCTTCAGGAAAAGATTAATGAATTAGATCAAGTGCTTCTTGAAAGAGATCGATTAGCTGAACGGGATGAATTTTTACAGAAAGAACTGGAATTAGCCAAGAAAGTTCAGCAAAAAATGCTACCCCAGAATATTCCTTTTAATTCTGAGTTAATTTTCGAAGCTCGGTATATTCCATCTCTGGGAATTGGTGGTGACTTCTACGATATTATTTCACTGTCCGAAGATCGAGTGGCTATCCTCTTAGCCGATGTAACCGGGCACGGTATCCAGGCAGCTTTGAGTACTATGTTGTTGAAATCGATTTTTTCTTCATTCGAACACAAGAAGTTAGGTCCGGGTGAAATGCTCAAACAGATGAACGGGGCTTTGTATAAATTGTTACCTCAGGACATTTTTGTGGCGGCATTGATTTTAACCATGAATCTTACAACCGGGGAATGTCAACTGGCCAATGCAGGTAATCCATATCCCACCTTTTTACGTCCCGCAGAAAGTCTTTTGAAAAAGATGCGTTCAGCCGCTTTACTCCTTGGTGTAGTAGATGAACAGGATTATAAGACTTTCAGTGAATTCACTTTTGATTTCCTGCCAGGAGATCGAATATTTTTATATACCGATGGATTGACCGAAGTAAAGCACGGACAGGATAAATATTTTGATTGTGAAATTTTACAATCTATACTGTTACAGAATCATCGCAAGAGCATGAAACAGCAGGTGGATGAAATTATCAGCGCCTGGAAAAATTCTGTACCCGGTGGGCAAGTGGTGGATGATTTAACCATTGTAGCCATAGAAAGAAAAACTTAGTTGATTTATAGAAAATTATGACACAGAGAGAAATGATACATTATAAAAAGTTTGCCACTGAACTGGTCAAAAAAAGCGGTGAAGTGATTAAGCTTTATTTTCGGCAACCATTTTCAGTTGAAACGAAAGAAGATGAATCCCCTGTTACTGTGGCTGACAAAAAAGCTGAAGAAGTTATGCGTGAATGGATCATGAAGGAATTTTCTGAGCATGGAATCGTGGGGGAAGAATTTGGTAATTATAATCCTGATGCGGAATATGTCTGGGTGCTTGATCCCATCGATGGAACAAAAAATTTTATTTGTGGAGGTTTAGCTTTTGGTACTCTGGTAGCTTTATTAAAAAATGGTCAGCCTGTTCTGGGCATCATTTATCAACCCATACTGGATGAATTACTTGTTGGGGATAATGAACAGGCCTCATTAAATGAACATAAAGTTCGGGTTCGTTCTTGTACAAAAATTAATCATGCGGTCATGTTGACCTCTGACCCTTATTTATTTGAGAAATACCAAAATAAGCAAGGATTCGACCGCTTAAGGAAAAAAGTACGACTCTTTCGGAGCTGGGGAGATTGTTACGGTTATTTTCTGTTAAGTCTTGGCTGTATCGATATCATGGTGGATCCCATCATGAACTTCTGGGACATACCGGCTTTGATTCCGGTGATTCGCGGAGCAGGGGGGAGGATCACCGACATGCAGGGTGGAGAAGCTATGCAAGGAAATAGTATTGTGGCTACTGCAGGTAACATCCATGATGAAGTAATTAACATACTGAATGGATATGTTAGAAATTGAAATTTTAAATCGCATTAAATCAATTACAGAACAAATTACCGATGAAATCGTACAAATCCGTCGTACTCTGCACCAGTATCCCGAATTGAGCTGGCAGGAGAAAGAAACAGCACAACGTTTGTCAGAATGGTTGAAAAAAGAAAATTGTCGAGTTAATACATCTTTTTTAAAAACCTCTGTAATTGCAGAATTTGGTACAGGTGCTGATGGTAACCTTGTCGCTATGCGTGCTGATATGGACGCCTTACCCCTTCAAGATGTTAAGACTGTAGAGTATGCATCGCGTGTGCCAGGGGTAATTCATGCCTGCGGGCATGACGCACACATGGCCATTGCAATAGGAGTCGTCAAGGTGCTTAATAGACTAAATTTGACTTTACCCGGTAAAATTCGATTTATTTTTCAGCCTTCGGAAGAAGCAGACCCCAGTGGTGCTAAAGAACTGGTTGAAGCCGGGGTAACGGAAAATGTAAAAGCTATCTTTGCGTTCCATGTGGATCCGGAAATCCCTGCTGGAAAGATTGGCCTTCGAGATGGTGTATTAACGGCGCATTGCAATGAATTTCAATTAAGTATTTTTGGCAAGAGTGGTCATGCTGCCCGACCGCACCATTCAGTTGATACAATTTTTTTAGCCAATCAAGTATTAAATTCCTATTATCAAATCATCGGAAGCCATAGCACTCCGGGTTGTCCGGCGGTTTTGACTATCGGAAAAATTGCAGGTGGAAGCAAAGCCAATGTTATTCCAGATCGGGTAGATATCCTGGGAACATTACGAACCATAGATATAAAAGTCCGGGAGGAAATCATTTCCATCATGAAGAAAAGAGTAGAGGCCATTACTCAATCTGCAGGCGGTGGTTTTAAGCTTGAATTCAAAACCCCCATT
>CAZMEG010000286.1:0-5261 GCA_964565205.1 uncultured Cytophagia bacterium | reverse complement strand
TGCATTTTTTGCGTGAATTTAATTTTGGTGGCTGCCTTGCCGATGATATGGGCCTGGGCAAAACCATTCAGGCCCTGGCTATTTTACTCTATGAAAAGGAACACGGAGCGGAATATCCTAGCCTGATTGTCACTCCTACTTCGGTTATTTTCAACTGGCTAAATGAAATCGAACGGTTCACTCCTGATTTAAGGGTGCTGAATCAAACTGGTATCGATCGCACAAGAACCATCAAAAACATCCAAGGGTATGATGTTGTGCTTACCAGCTATGGTACCCTGCGACGTGATATTGAATTTTTAAAAGATGTGCAATTTAATTATGTCATACTGGATGAATCACAATTTATTAAAAATCCGACATCGCAGACTGCCAGAGCCGTACGCCTTTTAAAAGCGAAACATCGTCTCGCTCTGACCGGAACGCCAGTGGAAAACAATACCATTGAATTGTGGTCTTTATTTGCCTTTTTAAATCCTGGCCTGCTTGGTAGTTTAAACTATTTTAAATCAGCCTTTGCCCGTCCCATCGAAGAGAAAGGCGATCAAGAGGCGGCATTGTTGCTGAAGAAAGCCATTTATCCTTTTATTTTAAGACGTACCAAAGAAGAAGTAGAAAAAGACCTGCCTCCTAAAATTGAAAATCTGGTGTACTGTGATATGTCACCCCAGCAGGAAAAATTATATAATAAATGGCGTGATTACTACCGTGCTACCATCTTGTCTCAGATTGCTCAGCAGGGCTTAAATAAATCCAGATTCAACGTATTGGAAGGTTTAACCCGATTGCGCCAAATTGCCTGTCATCCCATTTTAGTGGAAGAGCGTTTTGGCTATCGGGTAGGTAAATATGAACTTTTTCTGGAGTATCTGGAAGAGATCCTTTCTGAAAATCATAAAATTCTGGTCTTCTCCCAATTTGTAAAAATGCTTAACATCATCAAAAGATATCTGGACTCTCGCCGAATTAGTCATGAGTATTTAATCGGTGCCACTCACGATAGAAAAAGCTGTGTGGAGAGGTTTCAAAAAGATGAAGACTGCAAAATTTTTCTCATCAGTCTTCGGGCCGGCGGTACCGGACTCAATCTTACCGCTGCCGATTATGTCATTCACTATGACCCCTGGTGGAATCCTGCCGTGGAAGCCCAGGCCACCGATCGTGCCCATCGTATTGGCCAGAATAAGCACGTGTTCATTTATAAAATGATCACCAAAGGCACTGTGGAAGAAAAAATAGTACAACTGCAGGAAAAAAAGAAAGATCTGGTTTCCAATCTCATCTCCACCGATGCCGGATTTCTGAAGAAATTAACGGTTGAAGATATTGAGGTTCTGTTTAGTTAATTCCCTTGATATTTTTCCAATTTTCTTTAATTTTTAAGACGTCTTGTTCGAGTTTGATGTAAAAAATCAAAGAGGGAGGATCACATCATGCTAAAATTCTTGTTTTTCTTAACCATTTTCCTTGCTATTCCTGTAGCCATGCTGGGACACGATCGGATTACCGGTCGAGCTTTTGCAACCCGCTCCGAAGTGATTGCCCGACATGGCATGGCGGCTACCAGTCAACCGCTGGCCACTCAGGTCGCCATTGATATTTTAAAACAAGGGGGTAATGCCATCGATGCGGCCATTGCTGCTAACGCCATGCTGGGTCTGGTGGAACCCACTGGCTGTGGTATCGGTGGGGATTTGTTTGCCATTGTTTGGGATGCTAAAACGCAAAAACTTTATGGACTCAATGCCAGTGGGCGCTCACCTTATTCATTAACACTGGATTATTTCAAAAAACACGGATATAAAAAAATCCCCAGCTACGGACCGCTTCCGGTGACCGTGCCGGGCTGTGTGGATGGCTGGTTCGAACTTCATAAAAAATTTGGACGGCTTCCAATGGAAAAAATTTTACAGCCCGCCATTCAATATGCACGAGAAGGGTTCCCGGTGAGTGAACTCATAGCCTATTACTGGCAACGTGGTGCTCAGATTTTAAAAGATTACCCCGGTTTTAAAGAAACCTTCATGCCCAACGGTCGAGCTCCACGGAAAGGTGAAATTTTCAAGAATCCCAACCTTGCCAATACCCTAGAGAAAATTGCCAGAGGTGGCCGGGATGTTTTTTACAAAGGCGAGATTGCCAGAACCATTGACGCGTTTATGAAAAGGGTGGGAGGATTTCTCTCTTATCGAGATCTGGCCGATCACAAATCTGAATGGGTGGAGCCGGTTTCCACCAATTACCGGGGTTACGATATCTGGGAATTGCCCCCCAATGGGCAGGGCATTGCTACCCTGCAAATTCTTAACATCCTGGAAGGATTTGATCTGAAAAGCATGGGTTTTGGCAGTGCCGAGTATATTCACCATTTCGTGGAAGCCAAGAAGCTGGCTTACGAAGATCGTGCGAAATTTTATGCCGATCCCGATTTCAATAAAATTCCGGTTAAACAACTTATCTCTAAAGAATATGCGGCTGAACGACGCAAGTTAATTGATCCCCATCGCGCTGCTAAAAGCTATGAACCCGGTAACCCGGCTCTCTATGCCGGAGATACCGTTTACCTTACCGTAGCGGATGAAGAAGGCAATATGGTTTCGCTTATTCAAAGTAATTTTCGTGGTCTGGGTTCAGGACTTTCTCCTGATGGTCTGGGTTTTATTTTCCAGGATCGTGGTGAATTGTTTAATCTCGAAGAGGGGCATTTCAATACTTACGCGCCCCATAAACGGCCTTTCCATACCATCATTCCGGCTTTTGTTACCAAAGATGGTAAGCCTTTTATGAGTTTCGGAGTTATGGGGGGAGCCACCCAGCCCCAGGCTCAGGCCCAGATCATCATCAACATTGTGGATTTTGGCATGAATTTACAGGAAGCGGGAGATGCGCCTCGCATTGTGCATCGGGGCTCCTCTCAACCCACCGGCGAAAAGATGACCGATGGCGGGGTGGTTTATCTGGAATCGGGCATCCCATATGAATCCATTCGTGAATTAGTTAAGATGGGTCATAAAGTGGGTCATGAAGTGGGAATTTTTGGAGGCTACCAGGCTATTATGTACGACTGGAAAAATAAAGTTTACTACGGTGCTTCTGAATCGCGCAAAGATGGCTATGCTGCAGGATATTAGGGGATGGTCTGTTAATTGGTAAAACCTCATTTTCTTTGAAAACGATTCGACACTGAAAAATTCATTTAACACATTGAAATTTTTACTTTCGGGCTTACGAAGTGTTAGAGTGATGGAATGTTGGAAGATTGGTCACTTCCTCAACATTCCATCACTCCAAAACTCCTGACACCTAATTACTAAAATTTTAATATGTTATGAAAGTAAATTTTAAAATTTTTACGAATTATTCAGGCTAAGTTAATGAATAATGCAGCTTAAATTGTTTAATTAAACTTGACTTTTAATTTTATGAAAATTACATTTAAGCAAAATAAGGAGGGTGTGTTTTTCCGTGAAAAAGAAGGCAGCAGAGTTTCATCGCTATCGTTCGGAGATGAACGAAAAGATATTGCATTGCGGATTTAAAGATTATCAGAAATTTTTTGCGTTAGATCATAAAGCTTACCTGGATGGTGCACTACCGGCTAAAATGAAAGAGCTCATGGGGTTGGTAGCTTCCATGGTTTTACGTTGTAACGATTGTATCTTTTATCATCTGGATCGATCGGTGGCAGAAGGCGCCACTCGCAAGGAACTTTACGAGGCGTTGAATATTGCCCTGATTGTGGGCGGTTCTATTGTGATCCCACACCTGCGCTATGCTTTTGAAGCACTGGAGGAACTGTTACCAGAAAATAGTTAAACTTAGCTAACAGAACAGAGTAAGGAGTGAGTTAATGTCGAGCAATACAAATCGTCGTGTGGTAATTACAGGTATGGGCATGGTGACCCCGCTTGGGCTTTCTGTGAAAGAAAACTGGGATGCTATATTGCAGGGGAAATCGGGTATTGGCCCTTTAACCAAGTTTAATATACCGGATTTTCCAGTTAAAATCGCCGGGGAAGTGAAAAATTTCAACCCGGAAGATTACATCGATAAAAAAGATATTAAAAAAATGGACCCATTCATTCAATTTGCCATGGCAGCCACAAAAGAAGCCATGGAAGACTCCCGGTTAATTATTGATGAGTCTAATACCGAACGAATTGGGGTCATCATTGGTTCAGGACAGGGGGGAATTACTGTAATTGAGCAGAACACCCTGAAGGCTTATGGCGGTCAGGTGAATCGTATCTCCCCATTCTTCATCCCTTCAGCCATTATTAATCTCGCTTCCGGACAGGTGGCTATTAAATACAAGATTCGTGGACCCAGCTATGGGGTGGTGTCGGCCTGTTCTACGGGGGCTCATGCAATTGCCGATGGTTACTACACCATCCTGCGGGGCGATGCCGAAGCTATGGTCGTGGGAGGAACAGAAGCGACTCTGGTGCCGGTAGCTCTGGCCGGTTTTGCCAATGCCCGAGCGCTTTCCATGCGCAACGACGAACCGGAAAAAGCCAGCCGCCCATTTGATCTGCATCGTGACGGATTTGTTTCCAGTGAAGGGGCAGGGGTTTTGGTACTGGAAGAACTGGAATTTGCTAAAAAACGTAACGCCCGAATTTATGCGGAAATCATCGGGATTGGAATGAGCACCGATGCTTACCACATCACCGCTCCGGACCCGGAAGGTCGAGGTCCCCGAACTTGCATGAGGAATGCATTGCGAAATGCTCATATCGAACCTGAACAGGTAGATTATATTAATGCCCACGGCACTTCGACGCCTCTCAACGATATCACAGAAACCAAAGCCGTAAAAGATGTGTTTGGTGAACACGCCTTTAAGCTCGCCATTAGTTCCACTAAATCCATGACCGGCCATATGCTGGGAGCCGCAGGTTCCGTGGAAGTCATTTACTGCATCAAAGCCATTGAAAATCAGATTTTCCCACCTACCATCAATTATGAAACTCCCGACCCAGAATGCGACCTTGATTATGTCCCCAATCAACCAAGGAAAGGAAAAATCGATATCTGCATTTCCAACTCTTTTGGCTTTGGTGGTACCAACGTAAGCGTGGTTCTTAAAAAATACACAGGGTAATTATTTAACCTGATTAATTCTTAATTATCGGTACTATTGGATTAACATAAACACGGGATTCCAAATCCTAATTAGCAAATCCCAACTTAATTTGGGATTTGTTCATTTGGGATTTACCTTGGCATTCTCAAAGTTTGTGAATTAAACAGGTTAAATA
>CAZMEG010000285.1:0-5282 GCA_964565205.1 uncultured Cytophagia bacterium | reverse complement strand
AGACGACCATGTGTGTCAGCCCGTCTCTGGGGGTCAGGTGGTCGAAATGAATGGGTGGCACCTGAGCTCGAATCGGCACTACGCAGAGAAAAATGGCGACAGCATGAGGGACGTATTTCCAGGCCATTGTGAATCCCTCTATATTGGTTTGCATTACTGTATTTTTAGCAAGCCCTGTTGCTCCACACGGACCCGGGCTCGCAATACTGTTGAAGTATTTTAAGCTGCCACCTTCTTACTTTCGGTAACAAATCTGATATGCGAAGGTCTCCACAGTTATGTACAACTCCTTACCTTCAAAGTCACTGTCTGTTTATAGCACGTACCTCACTTGCGCTCTTAGGAAACCCTCCCTTCGACGTTCTCGTTTGCGCGGGGCACCTCTAAGGTCCAGTAGATGGTTGTAAGCAGCTCAATCGAGACGAATTGAGTTACGATTGCTCATTGCGATTGCAAACACGCTTCCGACATTTAAAGCAATTCCGAAGCTTCGGGATTGCAAGGGCTTCTAAAAACAGCGAAGGTTGTAATCGGTTTTATTTAGCGGTCAGGGACCGCTTCTATCCTATATATGGCTAGACGCTGTCCCTGACAGTTTGTTTTTAGACAGCCTTTTATTAATAATGCCTGATATAATATAATAGATCATTTTTCTGCTTAAAACTCTCACCTTTTCTAAATCGCAAATGGGAACTTGCAACCCTCTCAAACGATGAGAAACATCTGGACCCTGTTTATTTCTACAACAAAAATTACGTGTTACGGATAAATCCCACGCACCTTAATTGCCTCGGCCACACGATCTACTGCCAGTACATAAGCAGCCCGACGCATGTCAATATCATATTTCTGAGCAACATTCAACACGTCATGGAATGCATTAACCATGACTTCTTTGAGACGCTTGTTCACATCGTCTTCATTCCAGAAAAAGCTGTAATTGTCCTGTACCCATTCAAAATAGGAGACCGTCACACCGCCAGCATTGGCCAGGATATCGGGCAAAAAGAACACGCCATTCTTCCGCAGAATCTCATCAGCAGCCGGAACCGTAGGACCGTTAGCTGCTTCAGCTAATATTTTTACTTTGATCCTTGGAGCATTTTGTTCGGTAATCACATTTTCCAGGGCTGCAGGAATCAGAACATCACAATCCAGGGTCAGAAGCTCTTCATTTGTGATGGTTTCGGCTTCGGGGAAACCAACTACCGTGCCCGTTTCCTGTTTAAATTTAATCACTTTGTGAGGGTCTAGACCGGCCTTGTTGTAAATACCCCCACGAGAATCGCTCACGGCCACCACTCTGGCATTGTGCTCATCGTGAATGAGACGGGCTGCAATGGAACCAGCATTACCAAATCCCTGAACGGCAACGGTGGCATTACTCAGATTAAGCTTCAAATGTTTGGCAGCTTCGGCGATCACATAAACACAGCCGCGTGCTGTAGCCTCTCCCCTACCCTTGGAGCCACCAATGGCAATGGGTTTCCCGGTTACTACTCCGGGTACACTATAACCCTTGGTCATGCTGTAGGTATCCATGATCCAGGCCATCACTTGAGGATTGGTATACACATCCGGTGCCGGGATGTCCCGCTCAGGACCGATCATAACGGAAATTTCCGAAGCGTAGCGGCGGGTTAAATGTTCCAGCTCTTCCATAGTCATTTCTTTGGGATTACATTGAACACCCCCTTTACCACCACCAAAAGGTATATTCATTACCGCACACTTCCAGGTCATCCAGCTCGCCAGGGCGCGTACTTCATCAATGGTCACATCGGGATGATAGCGGATTCCCCCTTTGGCCGGTCCCCGTGCCGTATTATGCTGAACTCGATAGCCTGTAAACACTCGAATACTACCGTCACGCATCTTTACCGGAAAATTTACGGTTAATTCTCTCTCTGGCAGACGAATCCGTTCACGAATATTTCTGTCCAGATTTAATGTATTAGCAGCTAATTCAAAGTTTTTTAAAGCCATTTCAAAAGGGTTGAGATTATTTTGAGACATAAGGCCTCCTTATTTTGTTTAATTACATATATTATTCACCAACAAAATTGTATAGTTGTAACATTTGGAGAATATGACTTAAGGAGTGTTGGAATATTGGAATATTGGAAGGTTGGGCACTTCTCCAATACTCCGCCATTCCAGTACTCCATTAATCCATTGAGAATAAAATATTTTTCAGGCAAGCTTAACCTTTGTTTTGTAAAGTTTGTAAAAGTTATCATTTTATCCATGAAGGTAACATACCCGGTGTAATGTTAAAAACCGGTATCGCTAACAAATAAGTTAAAATCGTAATTAACACAGCCCCAACTATATTAATTACCACGCCAGCCTTAGCCATATCGGAAATTGAGACATAACCAGATCCGAAAATTATGGCATTGGGTGCCGTGGCAACCGGTAGCATAAAAGCACAGGATGCAGAAATGGTTGCAGGAATCATTAAAAGAAAGGGATGCGTTTTCATTGCCATTGCTGTAGCAGCCAGGATTGGCATGAAAAGTGTGGTAATGGCTGTGTTGGAAGTTACTTCAGTTAAAAAAGTAAGCATAAGGCAGATACAAAAGATCATCACAATTACCGGCACATGGGTCAGCAGACTTAATTTGGAGCCAATCCAGGCAGCCAGCCCGGAACTTTGAAACCCTTTAGCCAGAGCAATTCCACCACCGAATAAAATGAGTAGCCCCCAGGGGATTTGCACAGCCCATTTCCAGTCAAGCAGAAAAATACCTTTTTTCCAGTTAACCGGAATGGCAAAAAGGATTAAAGCGGCAAGGATAGCCACCGTTGTGTCACTGACCCACTTTTCTATTCCCAGCAAGTTTGACCATCCAGGAATGGTAAAAAATCCCATTTCAATGTTTCTCCTGAAAATCCAGCCCAAAGCCGTAGCAATAAAAACATAAAGGGTCAAGCGTTCCCCACGGGTGATTTTACCCAGTCCTTGTAACTGTTCTTGTATATATTTTCTCCCCCCCGCTAATTCAAAGTGTGAAATTGGAAAAATTAATCGCGTTAAAATAAGCCAGATTATCGGGATAAAAATCACTACCAGGGGGAAGCCTATGAGCAGCCATCTGAAAAACTCTATTTGGGGGGCATTGGGATACAACGTGTTCACCGCTCCTGCAAAAATCACATTGGGGGGCGTCCCGATCAAAGTCCCTATTCCCCCGACACTGGCCGAATAAGCTATTCCCAGCATCAAAACGGTCTGGAAATTCGCATCTAACCGAGGACCACCCTCTGACGGATCATTTTTTTGTAGTGACATAAAATGCAAAATCACTGCCAGACCTATCGGGTACATCATCAAAGTTGTGGAAGTATTGGAAATCCACATAGAGATTAAAGCAGAAGCACACATAAAACCAAGAATCACCCGCCGAGGGCTGGTGCCTATGATATTTACGATACGAAGAGCCAGGCGACGATGTAGCTCCCATTTTTGCATAGTAATGGCGAGAAAGAATCCCCCCATTAGGAGCATGATATTTGTGTCTGCATAATTAGGGGCCACTTCCCGGTAATTCATGATGCCCAGCAGTGGAAACAAAGCCAGGGGGAGTAATGAAGTCGCCGGGATGGGAAGGGCCTCAGTAATCCACCAGAACGCCATGAGACAGGCTACCGCTAAAGTCCGATGCCCAGCCTCAGAGAGACCTTCTGGTGTTGGAAGCAATAAGATTAATAAAAACAGGGGAATACCAAGATAAAATCCGATGCGCTGTCGCCTGGTATATTTAGCGCCGTTTACTATTTCTTCTTGTGCTTCGGAAGTCATCGAGATTAAATTAGTTATTTAACTTTAATCGGGAATGAGCGCCGTTATTTATTTTTATTATTCGAAAAATCAACCTTTGGGGCTTCCTGGGCAGTTTCGGCCGCCTGAAAATAAGGCCTTGGTTGAAAACCAAACATTTGGGCAAACAATACCGTGGGAAATGAGCGCAGTTTCTGATTATAATTTCTGACCGTTTCATTAAATCTGCGCCGTTCCACTGCGATTCTATTTTCAGTGCCGGCTAATTCATCCTGTAATCGAATGAAATTTTGATTGGCCTTCAATTCAGGATAGCGTTCAATGACCACCATCAAACGACCCAGCGCAGCGGTTAATTGGCCCTGGGCTTGCTCAAATTTTTGAAAAAGCTGGGGATTTTGTAAAACTTGGGCAGCATTTATTTGTGGACGGGTGGCTGCGGCCCGGGCCTGTATAACTGCCTCCAGTGTTTCTCGTTCATGAGAGGCATAGCCTTTCACCACTTCGACAAGATTGGGAATTAAATCAGCTCTGCGTTGATACACATTTTGAACCTGTGCCCAGGCATTATTCACTTCTTCATCCAGCATCACAAGAGTATTGTAGGTATTTTTTACAAATGAGTAAGTCATAAATCCCAGAATTACCAGAACTATGACCACACCAATGAGTATTTTCATGCCCTTACTCATACATCCCTCCTGATATTCATTTGATCAACAATTTCAACTAATTTTTTAATCTCTTTTATGTAGCTCAAAGCAAATTTCTTAAGCTCTTCTTTATTACCTTTCCAGCTACCATGTCTGAGTGCAAGGAGAGTTTTAAATACTTCTTCCTGCAACCCAAAACTTTCCGCTATTCGGGTAAATATCTTTTCTTTATTTGACGGTATTTCTTGATGTTTTAAATATAATAAAGCTGAAAAAATAGAAGCAAAAGTTGGCAATGTGGCAGAAAGAAGCTGGGTTAACTGTCGACGATCATGAGCCGTGTTGAGAAAACCCTCGCGTAAATGGATTAATTTACCCCGCAATTCTCGCTCAATTTGTAAACGCAAATCTTTTTCATTGATTTGTAATCCCTGCAAAACATCAGTTCCAAAGACCAGTTTGTAAGCATGCTTCATGTTGAAAAATTCAATGGGGAAGGAATCCAGGGCGGATTGAATATAAGTTTGAGTTAAAAACAAGGGCACCGAAACATTTCGTTTGCGCCATTTCGGAATTAACGCTAAGGCACGATCTAACTGTTCAATCCCTTCATTGGTCAGGACAATTAAAAAATTAATATCGGATTTTTTGGGTACATATTCACTCCGGGCCCCACTGCCATACAAAATAATAGCCTCCAGGTTATCACCGAATGCTTGTTGATAGTCGGCAACAAATTCTTCGAAAATTTCTTCAGGTGAATTGGGAACTTTAGCCACAACACCCTCCAATGATTTCAATTTTGTTAAATAAACAATTTACACCAGCTAGTCAATACCCTCTTC
>CAZMEG010000284.1:0-5300 GCA_964565205.1 uncultured Cytophagia bacterium | reverse complement strand
AGTCTTTTTGCTTGATTTTTAACCTATTTTACTTTAAACTAAAAAAGTCATGGCACATTTTTGTAAAAATCATCCCGATCGAAAAGCTACTCGTAGATGTTATTATTGCCAGAGTTATGTTTGTAGCGATTGTCAGATTTTAGCCAGTAAGCATTATTTCTGTAGTTTCCGGTGTTATAACTTATATCGTGGTGAGGATACCAGTTATTCTTTAAAAGAAAAACTAATTGTGATGCTGGATAATGTTACGGAAGCGCTCAGTAGTTTTAGAGATATTTTAGCTAAAAACTGGCAAACGGTAGCCATTTTTTTATTAATGATTGCCCTGACCTTTTCTTTAAGGAAACTTCAGAACATCAGTCATGAATTAGAAAGTTTAGAGCAAAATACCAGCATGAACCATTTTACATCATCTCACTTGCTTTTGCAACCATCGGAAGAAAATTTCCGGATACAAAAACCCGTGAATGGAGGCATGGTTTTAACCAATAAAATTGACATAGAAGGGGAGGCGCAGGATAATCAGATCATCAGTCTGGTAGCCGATGGAGAAATTATTGCTGTAACTTTACCTAAAAACGGGAAATTTGTATTAAAGGATATCACCGCCAAACGGGGTAAAAATCAATTTATTGTGAAAGCCATAGATGCGGATGGTCGGGTTACCACATTGCAGTCAATTAATTTCTTTTATAGTAGCCCAACACTTCGTTATTTAGCCCATAATGTGACCCGTGGGGACCTTTCGAGTCGACGCATTGCCATTACATTTGATGGCGGTTCGCTTGCCAATGTGACTGAAGAAATTCTTGATATTCTGAAAGAAAAAAATTTACACTGCACCTTTTTTCTTACCGGTACCTTTATTACAAAATTTCCTGAGCTGGTGCAGCGCATTGTGGAGGAAGGGCACGAAGTAGGGAATCATACCTGGAGCCATCCGCATTTAACCACTTTTGCTGAAAATCACAAGCAGTTAACCCGACCAGAAGTTACCCGTGAATTTTTACAAAATCAATTGCGCCGGACGGCCAAAGCTTTTAAAAAACTCACCGGTCAGGAAATGGCCCCTTTCTGGCGAGCCCCTTATGGGGAACACAATCTGCAAATTCGCCAGTGGGCAGCCGAATTAGGGTATCGACATGTGGAATGGACGATGGGAAAAGACTGGTATAATACTATGGATACCCTGGACTGGGTGGCAGATACCACCTCTCCTGCCTATCGAACCGCGGATGAAATTGTCGATAAGATTTTAAATTTTGGCAACGGCTCCGATTACGGTGCCAATGGCTGCATCATTCTCATGCATCTGGGTAGCCTCAGGAATTCAGATTTCCCGCACAAAAGACTACCGGAAATCATCGATGGTTTGCGGGAACGAGGCTATGAACTGGTTAAGGTTTCTGAGTTACTCGCGGATTTGAATTAATTTTGCGTTGTAACTTGCATATTTATAAACTTTATCGGAAAGAAGAGTACTGGATGGTTGGATTAATGGAAAAGTTTTTTAATACTACTGTAATCCATCACTCCATTACTCCTGACATCTAATTACCAAAAATTTAATATGTAATGAAAGCAGGAGAATATAATGGCAAAAGTTATTTGCACACGCTGTGGTCAGGAAAAAGAGGGCTTAGAAGCTGCCCCGTTTAATAATGAAATGGGGCAAAAGATACAGAAACATGTTTGTTCAGATTGCTGGCAGCAATGGATTCAACAGCAGCTCATGTTACTTAATGAGTACCGATTGAATCCACTGGATGATGAGCACAATAAATTTTTAGATGAAGAAATGAAAAAATTTTTAAACCTGACCTGAAAGAGCAGGGAGGAAGCCTTTTGAAAGAGCTGGTAGAATTTGCTCTGGATTCACTGGGTAATCAGTCCATCCAGTATGGGGATATTCGGTGTGTGGAAAAGCGGTCGCAGCGCATCGAAACCAAAAATGGACGTGTGGGAACCATCGAAGACTACATCAGTTTAGGAATGGGTGTGCGCGTTTTAAAAAACGGTTGCTGGGGATTTGCCAGTACGGATGATCTTACTAAAGAGGCTGTTTACAAGATCATTAAACAGGCGGTGGCCATAGCGGAAGCCAGTTCTCTGGTCAAGAAAGGGGAAATCGTGCTGGCAGAAGAGCCTCCACATCGGGCTACCTGGCAAACTCCCATAAAAATAGATCCTTTTCAGGTTTCACTGGACACGAAAGTAGATTTACTTTTAAAGATTGATGAAATCTGCCGAAAGGTTAAAGGAGTCCAGACAGTATTGGGTGAAATGGGATTTGTGCGAACTCATCAGATTTTTGCCAATAGTGAGGGCTCATTCATTGAGCAAACTCTGTTTTTAAGTGGAGCCGGTTACTCGGTAACGGCCGCCAATGGAAACGAAATTCAGAAACGTTCGTTTCCAGCTTCGTTTGGTGGGCAGTGGTCCAGCATGGGGTATGAATTGATAGAGGTCTGGCCTTTGTTAGAGGAAGCTCCGCGTGTAGCCGATGAGGCCGTAGCGCTTTTGAAAGCTAAACCGTGTCCCGTCGGAGAAAAAGACCTCATCATTGATGGCTCCCAGTTAGCCCTGCAAATTCATGAGTCATGTGGGCATGCTATCGAACTGGATCGGGTGCTGGGCTATGAAGCCAACTTCGCCGGCACCAGTTTTCTGACTCTGGACAAGCTGGGAGTCTTCCAGTACGGATCGAATATAGTTAATATTGTTGCGGATGCGACTCTGGAGCATGGCCCCGGTGCCGGAACCTTTGGTTTTGATGATGAGGGTGTACCGGCTCAATCCTTTGATATTGTTCGAGAAGGTAAGTTGGTTGGATATTTAACTTCGCGAGAGACTGCTAAAAGTATCGGGCAAGCTCGCAGTAATGGAACCATGCGTGCCTCCGGCTGGAACCGCATTCCCCTTATCCGGATGACCAACGTAAGTTTGCTGCCTGGCGATTGGACTCTGGAAGACCTAATTGCCGATACTAAAGATGGGCTGTATTTACAAACCAACCGGAGCTGGAGTATTGATGATCAGCGGTTTAATTTCCAATTTGGCACTGAAATTGGCTGGGAAATCAAAAATGGTAAGCTTGGCGAGATGATTAAAAATCCCACTTACGAAGGTACCACGCCACAATTCTGGCAGAGTTGTGATGCCATTTGCAGTAGAGACTACTGGACCCTATGGGGGGTACCCAATTGTGGAAAAGGGCAACCCATGCAGGTCATGCCTACAGGTCATGGGGCTGCGCCGGCTCGATTTCGAAAGATAAAGATTGGAATAAGTTCTTAAACTTTAAAAGGCAAACCGATATGGGTTTATCTATCAAATCAGAGACTTTTTTCTCAGTAAATCCTCGCAATGGTGAGGTGCTTGGGACCTTCACGCCTACGGACCCTGATGAAATCTCTAACCTGGTGCATAAAGCACGTAGTGCTTTCCATTACTGGGCTTCCCTGAGTTTAAAAACTCGCATGGAGATCACCAAGAAAGCCTATCGGGAATTTTACCGACATCAGGACGAAATAGCCAGTCTCATCTCTCAGGAAACCGGTAAACCACTGGTAGAGGCTTATTCCTGTGAAATCTTACCCATTCTGGACGGTTTTAAATATTATTTAAGAACTATTAAACCGCTGTTAAAACCGCAGAAAATTACTTCTAACAACCCTTTATTTAAATTGCGTAAAGGCTACGTAGTTTATGAACCTCTGGGAGTGATTGCGGTAATTTCACCCTGGAATTACCCTTTTTTGCTTTCCATGCAACATATCATACCGGCATTACTTACCGGCAATGCCGTGGTGCATAAACCTTCGGAATTTACTACCCTTACCAGTCTAAAAATTCGGGAAATATTTGATAAGGCCAACCTGCCACGTGATGTTTTTCAGGTAGTGACCGGTCTGGCCGACGTGGGTCAGGCTCTGGTAAATTCTAAGCTGGATAAAATTTATTTCACCGGGAGCACCACGGTGGGACAAAAAATTTATGAAGCGGCTGCTAAACAGCTTATCCCGGTAAATTTGGAATTGGGTGGAAGCGACCCCATGATTGTTTTGGAGGATGCTAATCTGGAGCGTGCTGCCAGCGCGGCCATCTGGGGCGCTTTTGTCAATACCGGTCAGGCCTGTGTTTCGGTTGAGCGTTTATATGTCCAGGAATCCATTCATCAGACCTTTTTAGATTTACTTTTGAAAAAATTAAATAAAATTCGTTTTAGTGCCAACTACCATCAAGATGGGGAAATTTCCTGCCTGGTGAACGAACAGCAGTTTAATAAAATTAGCCGGATCATCGAGGATGCTCTGGCTAAAGGGGCGGTCATTAAATTTGGTGGTAAGCCTCGCAAGGACCTGGGCACATGGTATTATGAACCCACTGTTTTGACTCGGGTGAACACTTCCATGAAGTTACTCAAAGAAGAATGCTTTGGACCAGTACTGGCCGTAATTCCTTTTGAAAATGAAGAGGAAGCGATTGCCCTGGCCAATCATTCTGAATACGGCCTGTCGGCCAGTATTTGGACGCAAAATAGAAAACGGGGACAAGAACTCGCCCATCACATTCAATCGGGAAGTGTGCTCATTAATGATTTGCAAATTCATATCGCGCAGCCAGAAGCTCCTTATCTGGGATATAAAAAAAGCGGCCTTGGTGTGAGTCATGGTCCCTGGGGAGTGATGGAGATGGTACATCCTAAGTATATCAACTATGATCGTCCCTGGGTGATGGGTCTGTTGAAATGGCTGTTCAGACCCCTGGCGGATCATGACCCCTGGTGGTATCCTTACACTCCTGAACGGGTGGAGGATTTTAAAAATTTTGCTATCTTTCTTCACAGTCGATCCTTATGGCAACAGGTAAAAGTTTTACCAAAAGTTTTAAAAGCCTTGTTTAGAAAGGATTATTTGTAAATGCCCTCACCGATTAATTATTTCGTGACAGAAAAAAATATTCGGGTACCGGCTATAACGGCAGAACAGATGGTTAAAATTGATCGGCTGGCTATGCAGGAAACGGGTCCCAATTTATTTCAGATGATGGAAAATGCCGGAAGGTCTCTGGCCGAACTTAGTTTGAATTTGCTCGGTAACTTCTGGGCTCAATCAAAGATAGTGGTACTCGCCGGCACAGGCGGTAATGGAGGGGGAGGAATTTGCGCAGCGCGTCATTTAGCCAATCGTCATTTGAAAGTTAAATTGTGTGTAACTTCAAAGGAACATTTAAAAGAGGTCCCTCGCTGGCAATATCAAATATTTCGGAACACCTCGGGTATGGATATTGGGCCGGAG
>CAZMEG010000283.1:0-5319 GCA_964565205.1 uncultured Cytophagia bacterium | reverse complement strand
GGTGTGTTTTTGTGGAATATAATGTAAGCTGAAAAAAAGTGTTAGACCTTACAACTTTTTATAATAACCAAATACCAATTTTAAGCTGAGTTATTGTGTCCTAATTTTTTGATTCAAGGAGGTGCCATGGTAAAAATTCTTATTGGGGGCCCCAGTCCTTCCGCTACGAACAACCGGGGGGACGAAGCCGTTTTCAGTAACTTTTGTCAGGGCATGCGCAAACACTTTCCAGATTGTCAGATTACAGCTATGGTTCGACATCCCAGTGAGAGGTTTGATCGATTATTTGGTGTGAAATCAATTCGTAACTTTGATCACGATAACCGCCGGCAGAGTCTGGGAAGATGGTTTTACGGTTTCAATCCAGGCGATTCTACCGAGCATTTGAAAAACATCCGGGAGGCTGTAGAAGAAGCTGATATAATAGTCATTGGAGGAAGCCCTTTTGAAGAGATATCACCCAATTCATTTTTGAGAGGTGAAGGCGCTTATGCTGCACTGCTGGCCACACTGGCCATCATGTTTCAAAAACCATTCGCTGTGTATGCCATGCAACAATGTCCTATAAAAAGTGAATTCACGGCAAATATGGCCCGTTTTGTTTGTAACAATGCGCGTATAGTGACTGTACGGGAAGAGTATTCCCGAACACAGCTTCTGGAAGTGGGCGTGCAATCGCCCCATCTATACGTTCTTGCCGATCCGGCCTTTGGTGTTGAACCCTGTCAAAGTTTAGAGCGTGGCCAGGAAATTTTAAAAAGGGAGGAAATACCAGTTAATCAGGCTCCCTTTGTTGGGGTTAATTTTCGCCATCTCTACTGGATTTGGGATGAACAAATTTTTGAAAAAAGAATCACAAAAATGGCTTCACTATGCGATTTTATTATTTCAGAATGGAACCGGAGTGTTTTGTTTATTCCTAATCAATGCTATCGTGTGGATACTCCGATTCAGGATGACCGCTGGGTAGCAGAAAAAATCTGGCAAAAACTAAAATACCCTGAGCGTGCTTTTTTAATAAGGCGAGAATATACTCTGCCGGATACCTTAGCCATATATCCCTACCTGGAATTTATGATATCCAATCGGCGTCATGCCTGTATTTTTGCCGCAATTCATACAGTTCCTGCCGTTGCACTTTGTGATGGCAATGACTGGAACTTCCTGCCTTTCCTGCAACAAATGTCTTTGCAGGATCATCTGCTGGATTTTTCCTCAGACCTGACCCAAATACAAAATCAATTTGAAACTTTATATTCTCTTAAGAAACGAACAATTAAAATTTTGCAGGAGAAAGTACCTAAACTTAAAAGTAAGGCACATAAACATACTGAATTAATTGCCGATATCTTATAGTGATTTTTACAAAATTACGAAATCCGAAGCACAAAATCCTCAACAAATCCAAAGGTCCAAAATTCAAAGAAATGAATAATACCATTTCAGCTTTTCCATCGGTTGGAATTTGTGCTTTTAGAAAATCAGGTAATTATCTTCTTATTCGTATTTTTAAAGCCATATTTGAACAGTTAAATTGCTGGGATTCATACAGCCTTTATACGCGATGCTGGGAGGGTAAATTTCAAAAGGACGAACTTTCCTATCCTGAAGAAGCTGAAATTGACGAATTTTTTCTGCGAAATGGACAATTCATTTTATATAAAGGCCCTTATCAAATTCCTATTAATGTGCCATCTGAAGAACTGGATTTACTCAAGAGGAAATCACGATTAATTCTTACCCATCAGGCACCCACAGATAAACACATAAGATTGTTAAATCATGAACGAAAATGGATTTATGTCTTGCGAGATGGACGGGCAGTCATCAATTCGTGGATGCACTACGCTGTCTCGCCGGTACTTTTAAAAAGACATCCTCAGGAATATAAAATTCAGGATGTACAGGAATTGTATGAATTGCCGGGCTATCTGGAAAAGCACATTAAACGGTGGAAAGAACATGTGGAAGCATTTAAAAAACTAAAGAATAAATTTTTACTGGTGAAATTTGAAGAGTTACTTAAAAATAAACAAAGGCAGATTGAACGCATCCTGGAATATCTTGGCTTTCAAGAAGACATAGATGTACAATCCATTCTTGAACAAACCCAATTTTCAGTCATGAAACGTGAAGCGCCTATTCATGTACGCAAAGGTCAAAGCAACGATTGGCGTCATTATTTTTCTTTTGAGCAGACAAATTTGTTCAGACAGATTGCCGGAGATATTCTCATTGAATTTGGTTATGAAAAAGATCATACCTGGGTAAAAGATGAAAGCAGCATTGTTTGAAAAACCGTACACAATACAAATTGTTGAAAAAGCCACACCGAAGCCTGAGCCTGGTTGGGTGCTCATTAAAACACTTCGTGCCGGAATTTGCGGAAGTGATTTACACAATTATCGTGGCTGTGCATTAAGAAATAATTTTGAAGCCTGGCAACAACTGGGCTTTGCCGAAGGTCATGAGCTCTGTGGTGAAGTGGTTGCTGTTGGTGACAAGGTGGAAAAGGTTAAGATCGGTGATAGGGTGACCGCTGAAGCCGTCTGGCATTGTGGAAGCTGTTATATGTGTAAAAGTGGCCAGTACCACCTCTGTCTCGACCGCAAAGACCTGGTCTGGTGGGGTGATGGTGCCTTCGCCGAATTTGTTTGCCTTCCTGAAAAGGTCCTTTATGTTTTACCCGAATCTATGACCAGTAGTGAAGGGGCTCTGGTAGAACCTTTAGCGGCAGCCTATCACGCTGTTCGTAAAGCTGGTGATTGTTTTGGGAAAAAGGTGTTAATCATCGGTGGGGGATCTATGGGTCAACTTTGTGCCGGGGTTGCGAAATTGTCTGGGACAATCTCTTTGTCTATTTTGGTTCGATATGACCATCAAGCAAAAGTGGCTTACGAAATGGGCTGCGATTCTGTTTTTTACCCTCATGCATCTCTGGACTCATCTTTCCAGTTTGATGTCGTGATTGAAACTACAGGTAATAGCGAGGCCTTTGAGAATGCAACAAGGCTATGTAGAAAGGGAGGTAGAATCGTTCTTCTTGGTGGCTACCCACACCCACAAAATATAAATTTGGCGCCGATTGTGGGTAAAGAACTTCAAATAGCTGGATCGTTGTGTTATGGTTGGGACGGTATTCGTAAAGAATTTGAAATTGCCATAGATTTGCTGGCAAAGAAAAAAATCAATGTCACCGCTGTTGTAACCCATGAATTCCCTTTTGATCAAATCTCTGAGGCTTTTCGGGTAGCATCAGATAAAAAAAGCGGTTCGATCAAAGTGCATATTAATTTCAACCTTTAAATGAAAATGAAATGGGACTGGTTATGGCATTTGTTTTAAACGATACAGAAAACGCTGAACAAGAACTACATATCTGTGCAAATCAAAAAAGAATTAATTTTTTAAAATTAAAAGCTAATCAAATTAGACAACAAACCCTCAAGGTTATTTACTATGGGGGGTCTGGTCATCCCGGCGGATCGCTTTCTGCTACCGATATCATGACCGCTTTATATTTTGATATAATGAAACATGATCCCAAATATCCTCACCTGCCAGATCGAGATCGATTTGTTTTATCTAAAGGTCACGCCTGTCCGGCCCTCTATGTTATCCTGGCTGAATGTGGTTATTACAGTAAAGAAGAACTTCGGGGATTTCGCCAAATCGGACGTATGTTGCAAGGTCATCCGGAATATGGAATCCCCGGAATCGAAGTACCTACCGGTTCTCTGGGTCAGGGATTTTCTTCCAGTGTGGGTATAGCCCTGGGTTTGAAGTTGCAAAATATCCCGGCAAGAGTTTATGTTCTACTTGGGGATGGTGAACTTCAGGAAGGTCAGGTCTGGGAAGCCGCTTTATTTGCCAGTCATCAACGTCTTGGCAATTTAACCATTTTTATCGATTACAATAAAATGCAGCAGGATGGCTTTATAGAAGACACCTGTACGTTAGAACCTCTTGCACAAAAATGGCAGGCTTTTAACTGGCATGTAGAGAGCATAAATGGCCATGATTTTCAAGAAATTCTCGAAAGCGTCAATCAAGCGAAACAGATTCAAGATCGACCGCAGGTTATTATTGCACATACCATTAAAGGGAAAGGGGTGTCTTTTATGGAGAATGTTCCTCGTTGGCATGGTACCAAACCGCCCACTCCCCAGGAACTGGAAACAGCCTTACAAGAACTTCAGGAGGAAGAAACATGGTTGAAACAAAACCTGTAGAAAAACTTTCCTTGCGTCAGGCTTATGTGGATGCGTTAATTGAACAGGCACAAAAACGAGAAAATTTTTTTGTACTGGAAGCCGATGCCAAAGGCAGTACATTTGTTGGTCAATTTGTGGCTAAGTACCCTCATCGGCATATAGCCTGTGGGGTTTCGGAGCAACAGATGATTGGCACCGCGGCCGGTCTTTCTACTACCGGGATCGTACCCGTTGCCAATACAATGGCTGTTTTTGTGACTTTACGGGCGCTGGAGCAATTCCGTACCTCTGTGGCCTATCCTGGATTTAATGTAAAGCTGGCTGTAAGTCACGTAGGCATCGATGTGGGAGAAGACGGTCCCACTCAGGCTGCGATAGAAGACTTAGGCGTCATGGGTAGTATTCCCAACGTCGTCATGCTTTCCCCGGCTGATTCCGTAGAAATGCATGCCATGGTAAACTTCATGCTGGAGTACCATGGACCGGTTTATTTAAGGACAGGGAGAAGTCCGGTACCAACTTTGTTTGATTCTTCCTATACATATCAATTGGGTTACTGGCCCACCATGTGTTCCGGCAATGATGTAACTATCGTAGCTATTGGTATCATGGTTCATATTGCGTTACAGGCTGCAGAGCTTCTGAAAAATTATGGGATTTCTGCTCAGGTAATTAATGCCTCAACATTTAAACCGGTACAGGTGGAAAACTTTATTGAAAGAGTTAAAAACACCAGAGTTGTCGTGACCGCCGAAGATCACAATATCAGGGGTGGGCTGGGATCACTGGTTTCAGAATTATTATGTGAATATTATCCTATGCCAGTACTGCGCATTGGGTTAAAAGACCAGTTCGCTGAAAGTGGGGAAGCACGAAAATTATTTCAGAAATATGGTTTAACGGCTGAAAACATAGTCCAAACCGTTTTAAAAGCTTTATAACGAAATTTTGATAGGCCCTTCATATTATGACCTTCATAATCTAGACATATTTCTGAACGAGTTCTTTATCCTCGTTTTTCTTCGAGTTCTTCGTGGCTTATTCTATTACCCCCAAAAACTTTGCTTTTTTGCAAAATTTGAGATCGAGTTTTTTACTTGAATAA
>CAZMEG010000282.1:0-5331 GCA_964565205.1 uncultured Cytophagia bacterium | reverse complement strand
AAGATGGATGCCACACCAAAAAATTGTAAAGTATGATGCATTTACGTACTTAATATGAAACAAGAAAAAAAAGTACTCATTATTTCCTACTATTTCCCGCCTTTGGGTATGGGGGGGACCCAGCGGGTAGCTAAATTTGTAAAATATCTCCCAAAATTTAACTGGCACCCTGTTGTAATTACAGTAAAAGATGTGGCTTATTATGCTAAAGACCCTTCCCTGAATTTCGATGTAAAAGGCACCCCGGTTTACAGAACCGGTTCCCTGGACCCTCAGCGGTTACTTTACTTAATTAACAAAGATCGAGGCACAGCAGGAGATAGGCCACAGAGGTCTCAGTCAAGGATAAAGAAACTCATAAATTTTTTCCTAATTCCTGACAATAAAATTTTATGGCTGCCTTTTGCTTTTTTTTGCGCTTTAAAAGTTTTGACAAAGGAGAAATTAAATTGTATATTAACTACATCTCCGCCGCACTCCGTGCACTTTGTCGGTTATTGTTTAAAAATTCTAGCGGGAAAACCCTGGGTAGCCGATTTCCGCGATGGTTGGACTGGTGGAAATTTTCAATACGAACCTACGGTTATTCATAAGTGGATCAATAAATTCTTGCAGGGGCGGGTTGTTAAAAAGGCCGATCAAATTATTACCGTCTCGGACGGTCTGCGGGAGAGACTTCGAAATGGTATTAACCTGAAAGAAAAAAAATTTTGCGTCATCACCAATGGTTTTGATGAAGAAGATTTGCCAAAGGATTTTCCCGAAATTAAAAATGAGAAGTTTACCATGACCTATTGTGGCACCGTGTCCGACATAGCACCTTTGAAAGATTTTTTTGCAGGACTTTTGCAATTGATTAAAAATTACCCCCATTTAAAAAATGAAGTTCGAGTTCGAATTGTGGGTAAGTGGATCGATGGAGATTTTAAACAAATACAAAGAAACCGGGATTTAAAGGCTCTACTTCAGATAAAAAATTATCTTCCTCATCGCCAGGCATTGCAGGAAATCATGGAAGCTGATTTACTGCTTTTGCCCATTGCCCACTCGGCTGGCCTGGATTTTATTCCCGGTAAAACTTTTGAGTATCTTGCCAGTGGTAAACCCGTGCTGGTCATCGGGCCTGAGGTAGAGGGGGTAAAAATCCTGCAAAAATACACAGAACTTGAAGTGGTTGAACCTGGAAATCCCAATGGAGTGCAGAGCGCTATTTTAAAATTTTTTACAAAATACAAAGGACATTCCTTAAAACGTCGATTAAATACTGAAATCTTAATTTATGAAAGAAAAAACCTTACAAAACAACTGGCAAATATTTTAAATGAGATATCTAATTAGAAAGATGAAATCATGCAACCCATTGACAAAGTATTTGAAAAAGGTACTTTAAATTTTGCTCATCGTGGATTTACAGCGGAAGCTCCCGAAAATAGCCTGGCCGCTTTTAAAGCTGCCATGGATTTGGGCGTGGACGGAATTGAATTTGATGTTCGTACCTGTCGCTCCGGTGAGCTGGTGGTTTTTCATGACCCAACCCTGTCTCGCATGACCAATGGGCGGGGCTTCGTAAAAAATAAAACTCTGGAAGAACTTAAGCAGTTACGTTTAAAAAATAAACGGGATCTAACCGTTGAAACCATTCCAACTCTGGAAGAAGTCCTTGATTTGGTTCAAGGTAAGCTCATATTAAATGTGGAAATCAAAAACAAAGGGTTGCCTAAAGATCATATTGAACAAAAAGTTGTGGATGTTTTACAACGCTATGGTCTTAAATATAAGACCATACTTTCTTCATTTAATCCCATTGTAATTAGGCGACTGAAAAAAATCGATCCGAATCTTATTACCGGTTTATTGCTGGATAAAAATTTTACCGTACGCCTTTCGGAAATTCCTTTGTCGAGATTTTCCGGGGCAAAGGCGATTCATCTGGAGCAAAGTCTGGCGAGACCCAGAATTTTAAGAAAGATTCAAAATTTAGGATTTTATTGTGTGGTATGGAATGTAAACGATGCTCAAGAAATGGAGCGCCTCATTCAAACAGGAGTACAGGTCATCATTACAGATAAGCCTGATCTGTTAAAAAAAGTTCAATCCAGACTATTGCAGTATGTCTAAAATTTTATTTTATTTTTGGGCTCTTTTTATTCTATTTGTCGAAATAGTTTTTCCGCAGATCACTCAGAAGCAAAAAATTACTTATTTGTGGCCTACCGATGCCAGTAAATTTTTAACCTCTTCATTTTGTGAATATCGTGGGCGCAGATTTCACACAGGCATTGACATTAAAACCTGGGGTAAAACGGGGTATAATGTTTATGCCGTTCGGCCGGGGTATGTCTGGCGAATTTCTGTATCTCCATTTGGTTATGGGAAAGCGCTCTATTTAAAATTAGACACGGGGGAAATTGCTGTATATGCCCACCTTTCTGGTTTTGTCCCATACATTCAAGAACGTGTAGAAGAAGAACAGAAGCGCATTGGTAGATATCGAATCAATAAATATTTCAAACCTTCTGAGATTCCTGTTGCACAGGGTGAAATCGTGGCTTTCACAGGGCAGACAGGAATCGGGGCACCTCATCTTCACTTTGAAATCCGTGATGCCAGAAATCGGCCCCTCAATCCTTTATTAAAGAATTATAAATTACCAGACCGGGTAAAACCTGTTATCACCGCAATTAGTTTTACCCCGCTGGACATAAATTCTGAGGTGAACCATGATTATAAACCGTACCTCGTTAAACCTCATCGTATTAAAGAAGGAGAATATGCTCTTCCGGAACTCGTTCAAATCTGGGGTAAGGTAGGGGTGGCTGTCGCCTGTTATGATAAGCAATTAAACATTCGCCATCGTATCGGGGTTTACAGTTTGAGGCTTTTCGTGGACAATAAATTAAAATTTCAATATCAGTTCGACAAGGTCTCTTTCCAGAAAAATTCTATGATCGATTGGGAAAGAGATTATCGATTAGCCCGTAGAGGTCTGGGTCTTTTTTATAAGCTTTACAAAGAACCCTACAATACCTTAAATTACTATGTTCCAAACCAACCCTGGGCCGGAGTTTTACAGACTTCCCTAATGGATTCATTACCAGGATTACAAAATAAAAGGCAGCAAAGTATTGGCTCTACTTCTTTCAGAGCCTCAACCGATTATCTTTTACCGGGTTATCATGACTTAAGAATCGAAATTACCGACTTTTTTGATAATCTTACAATCTTACGTGGTAAGATTGTAGTTGGAGCACCTTTTCATCTGTATCCGATTTTTTCAAAAGAAGATTCCGTTAACCACAGAATCGAGAATATTGTTACCGATAATATTGCCGGGGTTAACGACATAGAAGTTTCTTATTATGCCAAAAACAAGTGGAATCTTCTTGCGGTCAATCTGGCGAATTTCATAGAAAAAGGAGGGAATGATACTTCCGTTCCTTTTGAAAAGCTGACCGGCAATCTGCCATTAGAGAATTTCCCGGTATTAAAATTTATTGGCAAAGACCCATTCGGAGCTCCTTCGTATCCATTGATTTATGTTGATAAAAATAAGTTAAGGGCTAATTCTCCTGATCCTCGAATTGAGCTTGCCCTTGATTTTTATGATGACTATGTGAGAATGGAAATCTCCAGTAATGTGATCCTGAGGGATCAGCCTCAATTGTTTTTCATTTCCGATTCTACCGATACCATAAAAATTCGATGTTTTCAAAGAGAATTAAAACAATTTATTGGCAAACTTGATTTGGACAAAATAGCAGATAAATGCGGTAAATTTCGCGTAAAGGTAAAAACTCTTTCTAATGAAATATTAAAGGCCGAAAAATTTGTCCATCTAAAAAAAGTTAAACAGGGTGTGATTAAACAAATATATTCTGAAGATAAAAAGTGCAAAATAAATTTCTGGCGTAAGTCTTTATTTAAAGACATTTATGTAAGGATTCAGGTGGACAGCACCGCAAAACCCATCCGATCCAACTGGGTGGGATTGGCTTATGACATAGAACCCAGAGATGTTTATTTAAATTCGGGAGTAATCATTCATTTAAAATATCCCAAAGAAGAGCTTGAGCCACAAAAGTTAGGGGTTTATTTTTTAAATGGGCATGGACGATGGACCTTCATCGATAATAAATTAGATACCACCCGACACTCAGTGTGGGCACGAGTTTTTAGCCTTGAAAAATTTCGGCTCCTTCGTGACGACATTCCTCCAGAAGTACACATAATACACCCGGCTCCTTACACCACCATTAGAGACGACACTCCTAAGATTTCCTTTTATGTTCGTGATCGATTATCTGGCATTGCCAGTGAAGAGGAAATTGAAATTCGTCTGGATGGCGAAAAGGTCATTGCCGAATATGATCCAGAGCGATATAACATTTTTTATCAGGTAAAAGAGCCATTAACCAGGGGGGCTCACCAGGTTTCTATTCGCGTGCGAGATCGTAGTCACAATGTTACCACCTACCAGACGAAATTCTGGGTTCAATAAAGACTGCCTTTTGAAAAGAAGTTGAATTTACACTGTAAATTCGATAATTAAGCTTAATCGCAATTATTTAAGATTGATTAATTGCTCTCCAGGTGAGGGGGGTATTGTTGTTATTTCAATAAGTAAATTAAATAGATTCCAAGCACGAGCCATATTGGTATGGAAATTATGAGTGCCCAGTTTAAGCCTTTCAGCATGGACATCGATTGCTTTAAATCTTTTTTCTCCAGGCCCTGCTCAAGTTTAAGTTTAAATTCGGACATATCAATGGGTTTAATTAAATAATCGTGGGCACCTCTTTTCATCGCTTCTACGGCGCTATTCACGGCCGGATAGCCAGTAATTACGATCACTTCTGTTTCTTCGTCGATCTGTTTAATTTCTTCCAAAAGTTTAACGCCATCCATACCGGGTAATTTTAAATCCGTTACCACCACATCCACAGGTTTTTGTCGAAATTTTTCAAGAGCCTCCTGTCCATCCTGGGCAGTGATGGTGTGGTAACCCCACTGATTTAAAGTTTCGGACATGAGTTGCACAATGTCTTTCTCATCATCCACAATTAAAATGCTTCCCATTTTAGACTCCTTGAATTTAATTCATTTTTCTATCGTCATAATTAAATGGCGACTTGAGGACTCATTATTATTACTGAAATTGCGATTGCATCAGGCGGGGTGAAGAAAGCTTTTCAGTTAAATTCTTACCAGGTTGGAGTACTGGAATGTTGGAAAATTGGATTTCTCTTCAGAACCCCGAAATTCCAGTACTTCATGAAGTCATTTTGAATAATAAAAAATAGTTGTTTTATTGACAATATTTTTATAAATTTT
>CAZMEG010000281.1:0-5335 GCA_964565205.1 uncultured Cytophagia bacterium | reverse complement strand
TTCATTGTAAATTCAATTTTTCCACAAAGTTTATGAACAATACTCATTAATATTTTAAGGAGGGAGAGTTATGTATAACAACCTTTTACACTTCTTTTTAGTTATTACACTATCCTGGATATGCGCCAAGAATCAACAAAAACAAGAACAAAAACCAACCACCGAAGTGCAGAAAATAAAAATTACCAGCCCCGCTTTTTCTGAAGGTGGTATGATACCTTCCAAATACACCTGCGATGGTCAGGATATTTCACCCCCGTTAAACTGGGAAAAGTCGCCGGCTGGAGTTAAAAGCTTTGCATTAATTTGTGATGATCCCGATGCCCCTATGGGTACCTGGGTTCACTGGGTAATTTTTAATATTCCTGCGGATACCACCTCGCTCCCTGAAAATGTCCCAACCATCAAAGTATTGAAGAACGGGGCGAAACAGGGACGAAATGATTTCCGCAAAATTGGTTATGGTGGACCCTGTCCGCCAGGAGGTACTCACAGATATTTCTTTAAACTCTATGCCCTGGATACCATGTTAGACCTGAAAAGTGGTATCAGCAAAGACGAGCTTCTCAAAGCCATGGAAGGTCACATTGTGGCAAGGGGTGAGCTAATGGGGAAATATCGTCGTTAAGAGGAGGTGGTGATATGGTCATCCCCAAAAAAATTAGAACTTTTTTAAATGAACACAAAATAAACTATGAGTTGATTTACCATCCCAGAGTTTATACAGCGCAGGAAACCGCAGCCAGAACTCATACTAAGGGCAAAGAATTTGCCAAGACAGTGATCCTTTTGGTAGACGGGAAATATTGTATGATGGTATTGCCGGCTATTTACTCTCTGGACCTCACCAAAGTTAGAAAGGCTTTGAAAGCCAAAAGGGTGAACCTGGCAAGTGAAGAAGAAATGGAAAGTATCTGCCCGGATTGTGAAGTCGGCGCCATGCCTCCTTTTGGACCCCTTTACGAATTACCTGTTTATATTGACCGACACCTGACCGAAGATCAAATGATCACTTTCAATGCAGGAAGTCATGAACATGCCATTCGCATGTTTTATAAAGACTTTGAAAAATTGGTCAAACCGCAAATAGTGGATATTGCGGGTGAGCATGTGTCCTGACTAATTCCTAATTATTAAAAATTCCTGCTGGGGAGGTGAATATTATGGCTACCTATGAATTTAAATGTCAGGAATGTGGTCACCAGTTCGAACAAAAATTGTTGATTCAAGAACGAGAAAAATTTAAACCTAAATGTCCAAAATGCTCAAGTAAAAAAGTTGTACAAATGATTAGCTCTGTGTTTGTTAAAACTTCGAGTAAAACCTGAATGAATTCTCATGATTAAGAAATCGAGTCACAAATATTCTCAAAAATGAAAATCACACAAAAACCGGTTCTTCAGGTTACTTTTTTAAAATAAATTACTTAGAGTAATTGAATGTTAGGATGGCATATTTTTTGAAAATCAATATTCAAACCAGGAATTGAGTTATGAATGAATTAAGCATACAATTACAATGGCTTTCAATTGGATTTGGTCTGGGCTTATTTATAGGCTCTGTAGTGGGTTTGGTTTTAGGACATGCGCGTGGACGTGAGCTGGTTATAAAGAAAATGAAATTAATTGCCATGCGTGAAAAAATTCATCTGGATGTTGAAAAGCTATTAAATAGTCCCTGGAATCAGGTCATTGAAGAAGATTACCTTTAATGCTTGAACTTCAAAAAGACATCATTTATGGACCTATTTTATCAAGACGTTTAGGGAAATCTTTAGGCATTAATTTACTCCCCACCCATATTAAACTTTGTTCGTTAAATTGTAGCTATTGTCAATACGGCTGGACCCAGCAACAGATTTCAGAAGCTGGCGATTTAAGGAGAGCCCTGCCTTCGGTTAACGAAGTTGTGCTGTCTGTTCTAAAAGCCCTCACTCATATTAATGAAATAGATTATATCACATTTTCCGGAAATGGCGAACCTACCTTGCATCCTGATTTTGCTGAGATTGTGGACGAGATCGTTCAGATTCGAAATGAAATGCGGCCGCGAGTAAAAATTGCCCTGTTGTCCAACAGCACCACCTGTCATCGGCTTGCGATTCGCAAAGCTATTGAAAAAATTGATCTGCCCATCATGAAATTAGATGCCGGCACAGCGAAAACTTTTAATAAATTGAATCATGGTATCCCACCGGTAACTTATGAAACTGTACTTCAAGGCTTGAAAGCGTTAAACAAATACGTGATCCAATCCATGTTTGTACAGGGCCGAGTAAATAACAGCACAGATTCAGAAGTCGAGAGCTGGATCAAGCGGTTGCAAGAGTTGCGCCCTATGTATGTCCAGATTTACACTCTTGACCGTCCCCCTGCCAGCGAATCCATAGAACCGGTGCCATTAGATCGATTGCAAAAGATTGCCGAGAGGGTTAAAAAGTACACCGGGCTGGATGCTTTTGTCTATAACAATGAGAAGTTGAAAAAATAATAGGGTACTTCCATGAAGAATGGCATTCTTGCTATTGTGATTCTGACTCTTTTAAGCGGCTGCAGTGATTTGAAAGAGCCTGTTTCTACCAACAAGGAACCATCATTAGAAGTTCACCCTTCGGGTTGGTCATTGACCTGGGCACCTAATTTTCATGGTAAATTTATTCAGAATAGTGGCTGGGATTTAAAGCAATGTCAGCAGTGTCATGGTCGAGATTACGCCGGAGGGATTGCACAATCTTCGTGTTTAAGTTGCCACCCGGCGACTCCAGAAGACTGTGTGGTCTGTCATGGGGGAGTCGAGAACGCCACAGGAGCGCCTCCTAAAGATATTGCAGGAAATGTGACACCTCTTGCTCGTGGTGTTGGAGCTCATACCAGACATCTTGAAGGTGGAACCCTCAGTAGTGGTTTTCCCTGTAGCACGTGCCATGTGGTTCCTGATTCTTTATATGCGCCAGGTCACGTAGATTCGGATTTGCCGGCTGAGGTTCAATTTAGCGGGCTGGCTGTTGCGGAAGAGGCGCAACCTGTGTGGAATGGCGAAAGCTGCCAAAATACATATTGCCACGGTTTTTTTGAAGGGGGGAATCAGAACAATGCCCCTGTGTGGACCAGGGTGGATGGTAGCCAGGATGCCTGCGGTACATGTCATGGATTGCCACCGGATGGAGATCACCCCCAAATCGAAAATTGTGTGCTCTGTCATGCTGCTGTGGTGGATTCAACAAACGTTATAATTGATAAAACACGACATGTAAATGGCACAATTGATTTTGGTACGTAATAAAGTAAAAGGAGTGTTACCATGAAACGCGTAAATGTAATTTTGCTGGTTCTAACTTTCTTATTCATCTTAGTGGGGAGTGCATTACCGCAGAATAAAAAGACGTTTACTTATGTGGGGGTTAAGGGATGTAAGGCCTGTCATCTTACAAAGAAAAGCGGAGCGCAGTTTAAAATCTGGAAGAAAAGCCCACACGCCAAAGCCTATGAAACTTTAGCTACTCCTAAGGCCAAAGAAATAGCTAAAAAATATGATATTGACGACCCGCAGAAATCGGAAAAATGTTTGAAATGTCACGTAACTGCATTTGGAGTGGATGAAAAAATTCGGGGCAAAAAACTTACTCTGGCAGAAGGGGTTTCCTGTGAAGCCTGTCATGGACCGGGTTCTGGTTACAAAACCAAAAAAGTCATGCAGGCCATATGGGAGGGAAAAGTGGACGGTGCAAAATATGGATTAATTAAGCCCGATGAGAAAGTTTGTGTTCGGTGTCATAATGAAGAAAGCCCCACTTTTAAGAGTTTTGACTTTGAAAAAATGAAAGAAAAAATCGCACATCCTGTACCTAAAAAGAAAAAATGAAGAAATCGAAGAAGCTTCTCTGCCCACATTGTGGGCAAACCATAAAACCTGCTTTTCATTTTTGCCCACAATGTGGTCTTCATTTAGTTGAAAATCAACCGGTTTTAAATCTACTAAATGCACTGGATCAGCAAAGAAGAGGCCAGGCCTGGAAAGCCCTGGAAGAATTGAAAGAGCTGGCCCGACTTTTTCCTAAAAATGCACATGTGCATAAGTTGCTGGGCAATCAATATTTTCATCTGGGACAACTGGATTGGGCTATTTTTTCTTACCTGCGAGCCATCGATCTCGATCATGAGTATATCGATGCCTATTATGACCTGGGAGTAGCCTATTATTATCGAGGCAGCATTAAAAAAGCTACAGAGGCTTACCAGAAAGTTTTACAGTTAAATCCAGCCTACCATGCTGCTCATTATCGCATTGCTCTATGTTATTACCATAGTGGTCAATTAAATGTTGCAGCTCAGCATTTTCAACAAACCATAGCTTCGACTCCAGAATATGTCATGGCTCATTACCATCTTGGGGTGATTTATTATAAACTTGGTAATTATGAAAAGGCAGTAGATGAATTTAAACAGGTTCTAAAAGAAAATCCCGATGATGTTGCCAGCGCCAAATATTTAAAAATGATCACCGAAGCAAGTGATCAAAAGCTGGTTTTAGAATGAAAATAGAATGGGCAATTTTTTACACCATCTTTTTAATATTTTTGATTAATATTAATGATAGTAAAGCACAGGGATGTTTTGAGTGCCACGGGGATCCGGATTTTGTTGTGGAAAACAACGAGGGAGTTGAAATTTCTCTGTATGTGGATAGTCTGGCTTACTCCCAATCTATCCATGGTGATTTTGCCTGCGAAGACTGCCACACCGATATTGAGGAAATTCCACACGCTGAAAATCTAAAAAAAGTGGATTGCGCCTCCTGTCACGACGATGTGCTGGAAGAATATAAGCAAAGTATTCATGCCAGAGCCCTTGAACAGGGAAGTCCAGATGCCCCTTCGTGCTCTGACTGCCACGGGAAGCACGATATTTTGCCTTCATCTGATCCAAATTCACGCACACATCCACTTAATCTGGCTTCTACCTGTGCCAGATGTCACGCTGATCCGAAAATTGTAAAAAAATACAATATTCCTATTCCAAATCCTTTAAAAGCATATCTAAAAAGTGTTCATGGATTAGCGTTACTATCTGAACGAAACTTCAAAGCTGCCACCTGTAATAGTTGCCACGGTAGCCATGACATCCGTGCCATGGACGATCCCGAGTCCCCCATTTACTGGAAAAATGTACCAGGGACCTGTGGGAAATGCCATAGCGAGATAAATCAACAGTACACCATAAGTGTACACTGGGAAGCCGCTCAAAAGGGTATTCGAGAAGCCCCGGTGTGTACGGATTGTCATGGGGAACATGAGGTGAAATCCCCGCGGGATCCCACTTCACCGGTGCACCCGCTT
>CAZMEG010000280.1:0-5347 GCA_964565205.1 uncultured Cytophagia bacterium | reverse complement strand
TGTCGGATGTGGCCGCTTCCGGAGGTTACTGGATTTCCATGGGAAGTGATGCCATCGTAGCACAACCCAATACCCTCACCGGTTCCATTGGTGTGGTAGGCAGCATCTTTGATCTATCCGGTACTTATGATAAAATCGAGTTAGTCTGGGAAACGGTAAAAATTGGTTCACATGCCGATATCTTTACCGATAAACGGCCCATGACACCGGAAGAATGGCGAATCTTAAAGAAAATGATAAAAGACACTTACGACACGTTTGTCCAAAAAGTAGCCGAAGGAAGAAAGATGAGCCGGGTAGAAGTAGATAAAATTGCTCAAGGGAGGGTTTGGTCGGGTAAACGGGCTTTTCAATTAGGTCTGGTGGATACCCTGGGGGGACTGGATGCTGCCATTGAAATTGCCAAACAAAAGGCTGGCATCAAAAAAGAAACCGAAGTAGAATTAATTGCCTATCCCAAGAAAAAAAGCTTCTTTGAATCTTTGCTTAGCCAGTTCAATGTGCAGGTTAAAAAATATTTATTTCACCACCAAAGACATCTGGCCTTAAATTCATTTTTACCTGACGATATCCGGCAATTTATTCAAAATAGTTTTATTTTGCGTAGCTTGTCGACCCGGGAAATTCTGGCGATGGAACCATATATTCCGATTATAAAATAGATTACAACCCAATTTTTTCTTTTAAGTATTTTAGTAATTTATCCATATGCACGCGGTCCTGCTGCATGGAATCGCGTTCACGCACCGTTACTGTCTGGTCCTGCAGGGTTTGTGAATCCACGGTGATGCAATAGGGGGTACCAACCTCGTCCTGACGTCGGTAGCGGCGACCAATGGCTCCGCTTTCGTCATAAAAGATGGGGAAATAAGGCTTGAGGTGATTACAAATTTTATGGGCTACCTCGGGCATCCCATCGCGCTTTACCAGGGGGAAAATTCCAGCTTTAATGGGGGCAATTTGTGCCGAGAGATGAAGAACGGTTCTAACCTCACCCTGAACCTCTTCTTCTTCGTAAGCATCGACCAGACAGGTTAACAACGTACGGTCACAACCGGCTGAAGTCTCAATGATATAGGGGATATACTTTTCCCTGGTGGCGTCATCAAAATACTGCAACTCCTTACCAGAATACTGGCTATGTCTTTTGAGATCAAAATCGGTACGATTGTGAATACCTTCCAGCTCTTTCCAACCAAATGGAAAATTGTACTGGATATCAAAGGCAGCAGCCGCGTAGTGAGCTAATTCATCCGGACCGTGTTCATGATACCTCAAATTTTCCTTTTTAATGCCCAGATCCAGATACCATTGCATTCTTCTTTCTTTCCAGTACTCAAACCACTCACGATCCGTACCCGGTCTGACAAAATATTGCATCTCCATTTGTTCAAATTCGCGAGTACGGAAAATAAAATTGCGCGGAGTTATTTCATTGCGAAAAGCTTTACCAATCTGAGCGATACCAAATGGTATCTTCTGGCGCGACGATTGTAGAACATTTAAAAAGTTAACATAAATCCCCTGTGCGGTTTCTGGACGGAGATAAACAACCGACGCCTCTTCTTCAACCGGTCCCATATGGGTTTTAAACATCAGATTAAACTGGCGTGCTTCGGTAAGTTCTCCCCCACAAACCGGACATCTATCAGTATCGAGATCATCACTGCGAAATCGTCGTCTGCAATTTTTACAATCAACCATGGGATCTGTAAAACTTTCCACGTGTCCTGAGGCTTCCCACACCCTTGGGTGCATGATTATGGCCGCATCCAACCCCACAATATCCTCGCGCATCTGCACCATACTCTTCCACCAGAATTTCTTGATGTTATTTTTCAGCTCCACACCGAGGGGACCATAATCATAACAACTGTCCACACCACCATAAATTTCACTGGACTGGAAAATGAATCCTCGACGCTTGCACAGTGAGACAATCTTGTTCATTATATTTTCCTGGTTAGCTTTTGCCATCCTTATTCTCTCCAACTTTCATATCCATCCTCATTTTTGTTTTTCTTTTAACGCTTAAATCAAATTCGAGTTCGGTGATAATTAGGTAAGTTTCTCCTCACGTAAAATTTTTGCTGCCTCTTCTGGAGGCACCGTATTGATCTGAAAACCCGATCCAATTTCAAAACTGGTGTAACCGCGAAATCTGGGGGTTATTTCGATGTGCCAGTGATAATCTTTTTCCAGAGTTTTCCAGTAACCGCGCAATTTACCCGCATTCATATTTGGCCCGGAGTGCAAAACCATCACATAATGCGGATCCCGCAACACGCGATGGATTTTGCCCAGTACCTGTTTTAAAATAGGGGCCAGGGAAGAAAGTTCGGTGGTCCATTCAAAAAATGTTTCGTGGTTTTTAGGTAGAATCCACACCTCAAATGGGGCCCTTGAGGCAAAAGGAGCAAAAGCCATAAACCGATCATTTTGAAGAATTACCCTTTCACCATCAAGGCTTTCCTGGTGAATCACATCACAAAAGATACAGCGTTCTTTATATTGATAATGCTCAAGGGCGTTCATTAATTCAGATTTCACCCTGGTAGGAGTAATGGGAGTGGCGATGATTTGAGAATAAGAATGATGAATTCTCTCACCATCGCCTTCTCCATAATTTTTGTGTAATAATATATAACGAAATCTTTCGTCCTTTTTTAAATCCAGAATTCGCTCTCGATAAGCCGACAATATATCCTGTATCTGATTTTCTTCCATCTGGTAAATTTGAACTCCGTGGCCTGGCGATTCAATCACAATCTCATGGGCTCCAATACCATCCAGGACATCATACATGCCGATTCCGCGATTATTCAAATCTCCGTAAATCTGTAAAATGGGATCAAATTCCGGTATCACTCTGACCGTCCATCCGGGTTCGTTTTTTTGTGTGTCATTATGTCGGATTGAAAATATTTCGGAAGGCGTTTCATTTTCATGACCTTCACAAAAAGTACATCGGGTCTCTGACATCTCTTTATCAGATAAGATTCTCGAAGGTCTATTTTCGATTAAATCTGTGATGGTATGTTTATTCCAGACAATAATGGTCCATCTTCCTGTTATCGGATCACGTCGAAATTGATTTAAACCCATGGTTTCGTGTCCTCATTCCTTGGTAGTTTCTTTTTCTTCGGTTACTTTTTCCTTTTCCTCTTTCTTTTCCTCCTCAGGTTTTTCCTCAATTTTTTCAAAGGTTTCTTCTTTTCTCTCTAATAAATTTTCGTCATCTTTTAACTTTCTTAAAATCAAATAACTTATCATATTTCCTGTATTAAATGTGGCCAATAGAAACGACACCACAAAGCCGCCGGCAATTAACATATTTATGGCGTAAAGATAGGCCGAAATATTAACTGTCGCGGTTAAATCCTGTAATGGAATAAAATCTCTTGAAAAAAAGATGAGGGGGGCAAATTTACCAAAAACAGCCTGAATCCAGCCGGCAATTTCCTGTGTCCAGGATTGTAAATAATATTGCGCCTGCCAGGCTAAATTCTGGAATTTATCTGCCATAGAAAAAGCAATAAGTGAATTCATCACTAAAAAAGCACGCTTGACGAAAAATGCCAGAATAAAGAAACCAACAATACTCACGGCACCAATTAATCCTTCATATACTACAAAACGCCAGGGTTGATTCCACACCGTTGAAAAGCTCTGAAAAACAGCTTCGAAGGCATCTTCATCGGTGGTAGCAATAATAGCCGGGGCAATAATCAAAGATATGGCAGTGACTATTATTAAAAATACTAAAAATAAAGCCGCAGCTAACCAGACAATCGTTAAAAGTGAAACGCCCAGTTCCCCTACAAAAGGGATGCGACCTAAAAGTCCGATAAACCAGGCCCCCAAAATGAAACTAAGTGCTAATAAAGCAATGGCTAAAGGAGTTACCAGCGTGGAACCACTTTTCTTTAAAGCAAAACCAAAAGCCTCTCGCCATGTATAAAAATTATTTCCCTTCAAAACCATGAAAGAAGCCCGGGCCACAGCGGTGCTTGTAACTAACAAGCCACAGATAAAAAATAAACAACCCAGACCAAATAATATTTTCCCCGCTATATTTGAATTCACCCCGGGTATTAAAAGGCAAGGGAAAAGACCATACTGATTGAATACATCGGCAACCCTGTACCCGGATACGATAAAACTAACTAAAGTAAGTATAAAATAACCTGCATAGCTAACAACTAACCCTACAAATTGAATCCATAACCTCTGCAAACTAAAGGCGAGACGGGCCGACCTGAATAAATCTCTGAAATCAAAATGTAGCTTATTCATATCTTCCTCCCATTGTTTAGTTATGAACAAGCAACTACTATTTATTTAATCAACTTTTTCAGCTTTTGCTGAAATATTTTCTTTCTGTTCTTGCTCCTGAACTTCGGTCGAGGGTATCTGCATTTTGACTCTGATGATTCGATTTCTCACAACTTTTTCAATGGTGAATGTGTAACCGTGCCAGGTAACTACTTCCTTCTCTTTAGGTAAATAACCGGTAAGGCTTAAAATAAACCCGGCAAGGCTTTCAAAGCCACCTTCGGTGGGGAGCTCTATATTCAGCAATTCATTTAATTCATGTAAATCAATTTTCGCATCGACCAGATATACATTTTCGCTCAACTTGCGATATAGCGGAGCTTCCTGATCGTACTCATCTTGTATATCGCCCACGATTTCTTCTATTACATCCTCTAACGTTATAAGCCCGGCAGTACCTCCATACTCATCTACCACAATGGCCATATGGGATTTTTGCTGCTGAAATTCACGTAGCAATTGATATAACTTTTTACTTTCCGGGACAAAATAAGCTGGGCGTGCCAAATCACTAAGTTTGACCTGTTTACCCTTTTCATTTATCAGGTATGGTAATAAATCTTTGGCATGAATGATTCCTAATATGTTATCCACTTTTTGGCGGTACAGAGGAATTCTGGTATGCCCCTTATCTTTTATAATTTTAGTTAATTCCTTAAGGCTGGTATTTTCCTCCACACAGACCATATCGGTGCGAGGGATCATAATTTCATGAACTTCGGTTTCACCAAGTTCAAATATGGAATGGATCATCGACCTTTTTTCGGGATCAATGTTCCGATCATATTCGGTTTCTTCTAATAACACCAGAATTTCATGTTTATTTAGGAGAGATAAATTCTTAACAATATCATATTTTTTAGCTGCAAAATTAAGAACCTGCCTAACTAACAAAGTAAAAGGGGTAAAAATATAATATAAAATAGTCAAAGTCGGGAAAAATAATTGAAAAGTTCGTAACGGATTTTGCATAACCAGTAATTTCACATAAATTTCTTTAACAAGATATAAT
>CAZMEG010000279.1:0-5354 GCA_964565205.1 uncultured Cytophagia bacterium | reverse complement strand
GCTTTCAAAGCAATTAAAATGCTGGAAATTTGTGAGGCTACGGCAAAACCTTGAATTATACCAAATTCGACCCGTTTAGGAACAAAAATAGTATCTCCCGGCTGGATCAATATATCTTTTCCTTTTTCAACTTTTTGATTACGATGGATGACCTGTACTTTGGATAATTTCACCGCCATTTCTGTACTACCAGCAAGACCCACATAATCTTGAGAGGTAAGGTTCGGTTTGTAGGGAAAAGCGCCAGGATTTCGCACAGCCCCAACAACATAAACCCTTTCGTATCGTTTAGGTATCACAATAAGGTCGCCATCATGTAAAGTGAAATGACTGAATCCATTACCCCTGTCGTCATTCTGTAAATAGGACATAATCGAAATTTTTTGGACAGTACCATCGGTGTCCGCTTTGCGCTGTACATACGCGTTGGTCAGGTCGGCACGACGATTAAATGCTCCGACCCTCAGCAAAAAGTCTCTAAGGCTTTCATTGGAAGCCAGTTGATAAATTCCGGGATCCTTCACTTCCCCTTCCACACGCACCGTTGCTCCGGAAAGTTTTATGGAAGGCACATAAATGACATCCCCTCCCTGCACATATATATTTGAATCAATCACGCCTTCATTTTTGTACAGGTATAAATCTACATGGTCAATGGTTCCATCTAAATGGCGAACTTCAACAGCCCGTTCGAAAGCCCAGGGTGTTAAGCCGCCAGCCCGTGCAATCAGGTCGGATACACGATCTACCGCCAGGGCCTCATAGGGGCCAGGGTTTACGACCTGGCCTGTAACGTGCACACGAAACCTTCGCAGACGAACCAGATGAGCGGTGATTTTCGTTTTCACATACTTTCTTGCCCCTTTCTTGGCCACCAGGGTCTGTACTTCTTTGAGTGTTTTATTGTTAACATCTATGGTCCCAATGGTAGGGATGACCAGCTTTCCTTCCGGGGTCACGGCCGTGTGATGACCAAATTCCTGAGCCGTCCAGATATTTATGAGAAATTCATCGCCGGGTCCTACCACATAACTATCCGGATCGATGGCTGTTTCCAGAGCCTGACTTTCCAAAAGGGTGGGTTCAGGCTGTTGCAGAATTTTCTCCCGCAACAACTCATCCTCTGGTCTGGTACTCACTTCCTGCGCCTGGATCACGGGACTACTAATGAGCACCAGACAAAAACTCAACGCAATAAGATATTTGTTAAAAGGATTAGCCATGTTAAGTTTCATACCACCCTGTTAAATTTTTATATAACTTGAATAATTCATAAAATTTTTAAAATTTGCTTTCATAATCTATTAAATTTTTAGTAATTAGGTGTTAGGAGTATTTGAATAAGAAAGAAACCCAATGAAAGGACTCCCTCCTTCTCTCCTTATAAAAATTTTATTACCAATGACGAATCAATATTTTACATGCCACAACCCAAACGAACAATCTTTTCACGCCCATGCGTTATATCTTTGGTGGCGTTACGTGTATCAATCACCAATTTAGCATGGTCAACGATAAATTTGAAATCATAAGTACTATGGTCTGTGGTAATCACCACGCAATCCGCCTGTTGCAGCAAATCCTTATTTAATTCACGAGATTTAAGGGTCATCCCGTTTAAATTTACCTCAGGCACAAACGGATCATTGTAGGCCACATTTTGCGCGCCACGCTGTACGAGAAGTTCCATGATTTTTAACGCCGGGGAATTTCGTGTATCATCAACATTTCGTTTAAATGCGATCCCAAGGAATAAATATTTAGCTGTCTTTAAAGCAGCCCCGTTGGAACTCAAAGAGCGAATAATCAGATCGAGCACATAGTAAGGCATGTTTTCATTGGTCCGTGCGGCCAGTTCGATAAAATCGCTGTGGAAATCGTATTCTTTGGCCTTCCAGGAAAGATAGTAAGGATCGACCAGAATGCAGTGACCACCAATCCCGGGCCCCGGGTAAAAGGGCATGAAACCAAATGGTTTGGTAGCCGCGGCCTGTACCACCTCCCAGACGTCGATATTTCCCATGCGGTCGCAAAGTTGTGCCAGCTCATTTACCAGAGCGATATTTACACTACGGAAAATGTTTTCCAGCAATTTCACCATTTCGGCTGTGCGAGGAGAGGAGACCGTAACAATTTTTGCAATGACCTGTTCGCAGGCTAATTTGGTTAATTTCGTGCATTTTTTCGTTACGCCACCTACAACCACAGGTGTATTTGCGGTGGTGAAGTCTTTACGTCCCGGATCAATGCGTTCAGGTGAAAATGCCAGGTAGAAATCCTGTCCAACTTTCAGTCCCGTAGATTCTAATTTAGGCAGAACCACTTTTTCAGTTGTTTCTGGAAATGTGGTACTCTTCAAAATCACCAGTTGCTCTTTACGCAAGTGTTCTGCAATACCTTCGGTAGCCTGCACGATGTAAGAAATATCGGGTTCTTTGTTTGGAGTAAAAGGCGTCGGTACACATATAAATATGATGTCTAACTCACCCACCCGACCATACATGGTGGTGCCTTCCAGTAAGCCTTCATTTACAAGTCTTTTCAGGCGATCATCCTCTACATCGGCAATATAATTTTCACCACGATTAAGCTTGCTCACTTTATTACGGTCCGTATCAATACCGAGCACATAAAAGCCCTTGTCGGCAAACTCCACAGCTAACGGAAGACCCACATAACCCAATCCAATAATGCCTACCTTGGCAGTTTTATCAAGGATTTTCTGCTCCAATGATGCGTGTGACATTACAAACTCCTTTTGTATTGCTTTTTATAATATTCTAAAAATTCACCCGATTTAATTTTTTCCCACCACCAGCGATTTTCAATATACCACTGGATGGTTTTGTCCAGAGCTTCTTCAAACCTGTGTTTAGGCCGCCATCCCAATTTGTGCAATTTACTGCAATCAAGAGAATAGCGACGATCATGCCCTAAACGGTCGGGGACAAAAGTGATTAACTCTTTGGGTTTTTCCAGCTTTTTAAGAATGTATTCGGTAATCTCCAGATTGGTTTTCTCATTACCCCCACCGATGTTATAAACCTCTCCCACTTTACCATGTTGATAAATGAAATCAATAGCCTCACAGTGATCTTCCACATAAATCCAATCCCGAACATTTTTGCCATCCCCGTATACCGGCAAGGGTTTATCTTCTAAAGCATTGGTAATGAAAAGCGGGATGAGTTTTTCAGGATAATGGTAGGGCCCAAAATTATTAGAACATCGGGTAATCTGGACCGGTAGATTATAAGTCACAAAATAAGAATAGGCCAGGCGATCAGCCCCAGCTTTGGAAGCCGAATAGGGACTGGAAGGCATAAGCGTATCGGTTTCCTTAAACGAGCCATTTTCGATGCTACCATAAACTTCATCGGTACTGATTTGAATGAATCTTTCAATTTTATTTTTTCTGGCTGCTTCTAAAAGAACAAATGCCCCGAAAATGTCGGTTTTGATGAATTCATCAGGCGCCCCAATAGAGCGATCCACGTGACTTTCAGCGGCAAAATTTACCACAACATCGACTCGAGGCATGATTTTATGGACGAGGTTCTCGTCGCAGATATCCCCTTTTATAAACTCATAGCGTGGGTCATTTTCAACGTCTCTTAAGTTGTCAGGATTTCCAGCGTAAGTTAGTTTATCCAAATTGATAATCTTTACATCCCTGTATTTTTTTAGTAAATATCTGATAAAATTACTACCAATGAATCCGGCACCTCCTGTGACCAGAAATGTTTTCATTCTTATTCTCCTGAAATTTGATGACTTTCGAGAAAAGATTTAGCATTCTTTCAAATGTTCGGGCAAAATTACAAAATCCTGAACTAAAAAGCAATATTTTTTATTGAACCCAAATTCGCATCCTCTGACCAACCCAAATAGTACATGACAATCATATTTTTGAAGAAAATTTAGCCTGAATTACAGTCTTTTCACCAGTTTAATTTTACGCAATAGCTAAAATTGAGTATATATTTAATCAATAACTTTAAGACAAAAAATTTAACCTGAATAATATTTACAACTGGAGAACGGTATGAACAATTACCTGGTTACCGGAGGAGCAGGTTTCATTGGTTCTCACATGGTCAGATTCCTTTTAGATCATGGGCATTCGGTTCGTGTCCTCGATAATCTCATTACAGGTAGTCTTGAAAATATTCACGAGATCAAAGATAAAATTGATTTCATCGAGGGGGACTTTCGCTCTAAAACAATCTGTGAAGAGGCTATAAAAGATATGGATTATGTTATCCATCTTGGTGCCTTACCTTCAGTACCAAGATCGGTTGCCAATCCAGTTTTAACAACCGATATTAATGTAAATGGTACGGTAACGTTATTAAAAACGGCACATCAAGCCAAAGTAAAAAGAATAGTTTTTGCTTCGTCTTCATCCGTATACGGGAACTCACCCGAACTTCCCAGAAAAGAGACACAGGTACCCTCCCCCCTTTCTCCTTATGCTGTCTCCAAGCTTTCAGGTGAATATTATATGACCTGTTTCTACAAATTGCATGGTTTAGAAACCGTTTGTCTTAGATTTTTCAATGTGTTTGGGCCGAGGCAAAATCCCAATTCTCAATATGCTGCTGTGATACCCAAATTTATACAGGCTGTATTAAATGGACATCCTCCGGTAGTTTATGGAGATGGCGAGCAATCAAGAGATTTTACTTTCATTGATAATGTAGTTGAAGGCATTTATCGTGCCTGTCATGCTGAAAAAGTAGCAGGTGAGGTAATTAATTTAGCTTGTGGAGATCGTACTTCATTAAATGAACTGCTGGACAATCTGCGCGTGATAACTGGTCATGAGATTATAGCTGAATATACCGATCCACGACCCGGGGATGTACGGCACTCCCATGCGGATATTTCAAAGGCACGCACTCTCTTAAAGTTTGAGCCGAGTGTTCCAGTTTTAGAAGGTCTGGCAAGAACTTTCAAATGGTACGAAGTTCAGAATAACCGGAATCATCACGAGGTAGTAAAAGATACTGCCAATCTGGTGGATCAATAGACTAAACCAGCCTTATTTTAACCACCGCAAAAATAGAGTAAGCGGGTAAAGACATTACTTCCTAACCTGAATAATTCCTAAGGCGGCGGAGCCGCAACCAAAAAGGCAAAACAATTAATGGCAAAATAATTTTAAATGAATCTCTATGGCTAAAGCTTTCAGCCTGGAATTTGAATTCTGGAAAAAAGGACCGATCTTTTACAGTTTTTTGTTGATTTACCCGGTATTTTTTCTAATATTTAGTCAAGCAAAAATCCTACAACTCTGGGTTTTATTACTGGTAAAATACCGGGAGCTAAAATTATAATGTTGGATTTTAAAC
>CAZMEG010000278.1:0-5359 GCA_964565205.1 uncultured Cytophagia bacterium | reverse complement strand
GAGAAGCTAACCCAGGCCTCGGCGAAAAAGTAGTTTGACCGGAAATTATTTTGAGTCTTGTAATCCCCCTGGTGAATTGTAAAGACAGGAGGTCTCTATGAAAAAATATATGGGAAAATATATTGGTGTTCTTTTTCTTTTAACTACGATGATTCCCGCCTTTTCTCAGGGACTGCATTTCCAGGGCATCGGTGGAAGCCTGAGTATTGTGGATCCCGAAGGTGTAAGTGGAACCATTGGAATCGGTGCCCATGTAGATCTGGGTGAGATCACTCACAATCTGGTATTGTATCCAGGTATTGATTATTGGAACCACGATAATGTTTCTTCTTTCACCTTAAATGGGGATGTACGCTATTATTTTTCCCCCTCACCCAATTTTGATTTATTTCTTGGCGGTGGACTGGCTCTCTCTTTTTTAAGCTTTGACCTTGGGCCCGCTCGCGATTTTAATGACACGGAAGTGGGTCTCAATATACTTGGAGGTGTGGATGTCCCGGTATCTACCAACCTTACATTTACCGGGGGAATCAATTTTCTTATCAGTGACCCGGATGCTGTTAAAATCATCGCCGGTTTAACATACTCGTTGGGTTCAAAATAATTCTACCAGCGTAAAAAATAAAAGGCTGATGTTAAAATCACATCAGCCTTTGAGGGAGGAAGAAAAGAGTGTCTGGATTTGCTGTGAATTCAATTATTGAAGTTTATTTAGTAAACGATAAGAAAAACTTTTAGTTTCAAACAAATTTTAAAAAAAATAATTTAGCTCAACTCCCACGATAGTATTGCGTGAATCCCCACTACTGGCATTTTGTCCGCGGTCGTCATCCATATTAGCTAAAATGCCCAATTGCCATTGTGAGGAAACATTCCAGTTTAATAAAAGCAGTACCGAATTCACGTTTCGATCTGAATACAGATTTATGGTTGAAACATTGCGCGTAAGGGAATTGGGATAGCGTTGAATCGTGAAAGTTTCCTGCAAACTAAAAATTAATCCGCTGGAATTAATAAATTCAATACTGAAAGCAGGTCCCAGAGTGTAATAATCTTCAAATTGAACGAAACGGGCTACATCCGCTACGGCTATCAAACGTCTTTCCAGCCGTTCGTGAGATTGACTTCCATAATGAAATCCACTGGACAGGCGCCAGTTGCTACCAAAGTTAAAATAAAATTGCGGCGTAATGTCCCACAAAAAATAATCCGGTGTGCTCAAAGTTCTCAAAACATAATCTCTTTTGAGAACGGACCCCTCCACATTCAGTCCAAAAGTAGCGGTCATCCCGAACTGTACATCTCCACGAAGATAGAACTCCTGATAATCAAATTGAAAGGTTGTATCTGTAACTGTGGTTATATTAAAATATTCACGTTTGCGCCACTGATTTTCCAGGGAAATACTGGAATGATGACCGATTTCTTGAAACCAAATAAGTGAAAGCTGATGATCTACATAATCATTTTCAACAAAGGTGGGATGCCAGCGTAAATTGTTTTGATATTCCAGGCCCACAAAGGAAGCTGACGTGTAAGGGAGTTTTAAAAAGGCTCTTAGCCGATTATCATAATAATCCGGATAAATTCGATTTTCCTGCTGGTATTTTCTTATGAGGAAGGTTTCACCAAATTGCAGAGAAAAGGGGCCCAAACGGTTAAAATCGAGAGCAAACTCGGATCCGTTTTGATAATAGAGCAAATTAAAATCGCGATAAAAGGAGGTAACCTCGAAACGATTATTTAGCCGCCAGTTTATGCTACGACCTATGGGCTTTCTTAATTCAGAAGAAATCTCTCCGGTTAAATAATCACGGCTGTATTTAAAAAAAGTTGTGGCCTGTAACGCATCGTCCGAATTACGACTAAAATCAAAATTAAATCGCAGTCCCGTATAAGGATTGCCACTGCCTTCCAGAAAAGTACTGTCGCCGGAGACAAAGGCAAACTGGAATTCCTGGCGCCACAAATCCACTCCGGTAACCAGTTCTCGGGTCCAGGAGAATTTTCTTTTATCGATTTCCTCCAATCCCGAATTGCTCAAAATTTCGTCATCGGTAATGGGTTGATCATCTGACAACAATAAATCCCAGATGGTTTCAATCCACAAAACCGCGAGCGTATAGTCCCCTTCTGCAGCAAATGCTTCGGCTTCTTTTTTAAGCTGGGCTACTTCTTTTAATAATTCTGAATCAGCAAAACGCTCCACATTTTGACGAATCCAGCGGACGAGGCGGAGCATTTCGATTTCGTAGTAGGTTTCATCGCTCCAGCTTTCATCTTCAATTGAGTCAGCAGAGGTTCCTGTGAAGGTCTGCTGGCCAAGGCCTATCCGCGGTAGAATACATACCCATAAAGTAAAAAGTAAAATTTTAATGTAGCCTTTATTAAACACCTTCAAACCAGGACAAATTAACTTTACGTGCGGTTCTCAGTTCTAACGTAATTTAATCTAAATAATAGGGAGCTTGTCAAATTTTTTACCTAAAATAACTTCCTGATCCACTCCCAGCCAGTTTTCCAGTATGGTTGCATAAACCGAGCGAAAATCGATTTGAAAGGCCAGGTCACCATCATCCAGTTTATTTAAATCTGGATATTTTCCCACCAGTCCGGGTTTTACTGGCTTGCCGAAAATAAACATGGGGGCTGCTTTACCGTGATCGGTACCCCGACTGCCATTTTCAGCCACTCTGCGGCCAAATTCCGAAAAGGTCATGCCGAGTACCCGCTCTGCCTGGCCCAGATTTTCCAGGTCTTTCTGGAAGGCGGCGAGACCCTCGGCCAGAATTCGTAAAAGTCGCTCATGGATGCCGGTTTGATTGGCATGGGTGTCAAACCCGCTCAGGGAAATGTAGTAGACACGGGCATCCAGTCCCCCGGCAATCATGGCTGCGATGAGCTTCAATCCGTGCGCAAACTGATTTCTCGGATAATTAGCATAATTCTGCACCTGATGCACAGCCCGGCGAATGCGTTCTGCACTGATTTCAGCATTGAGTGCGGTACGCCTCAAAAAATCCAGAGGAGACTCTGATTTTGAAGAGTGGCTGAATATTTCTTCATGTGTTTTGGAGGAGGCATAAAGTCGAGTCATACGATAAAGGCGTTCTGGATCCTGCACAGCCACGCCAACACCGCTGGCACCGCGCAGGGCTGGATTCAGGGTATTGCCCACACTGATACCAAGAGTTGGACTGCAGCTTTGTAGATGTGCATTGTTACAGGTATGATCGAAGACTCGGCCGATCCAGCCGGTGGTAGAAAAATCGTCCACCATACCCGTTTGCCAGATTTCCATGGAACGAAAATGGGAACGATCGGGATTGGGGTAACCGACTCCCTGCACAACAGCCAGTTTTCCCTGCTCATACATATCTTTTAAAGCAACCATGGCAGGATGAAGAGCCACTTCATCATCGAGAACTTCAACTTTCTTCTTATCGATTGCCAGTGTAGGACGAAGTTTGTAATAGTTGTCGTGGCGGTAAGGAATCACCGTGTTCAGACCATCATTTCCACCACTGAGTTGAACTACCACTAAAATTTTGTCATCATCCACTCCCGGGCGACTTTTTACCAGAGGGATCTCGGTTGGATCTTTCATGGCCAGTGCCGTACGGGCTAAAAATGTAGGCACCGTGGCTGCTGCCGCTGCCATGGATATACTTTTCTGTAAAAATTCCCTTCGCGTCAGTAAATTTTTTGTGCGGTCCGACATGATTTCACCTTTCATTTAACAAAGCTGATATTCCGGTAAGGTCATGATATCGCCCAGAATAGCGCGCATGGCCTCCCGGCGATCTTTTTCCTGCAGATAATTTTTAAAATTATCCAGCAAAACCCCGTGCTGCTCCGCTGAAAGCTCGCAACTCAACAAGATTTTCTCAAAGCGTTCCAGAATAGCTGACGGACTGTCCTCGCCGTTAAGCAAAGATTCTGGATTAAAATCGATATGCATCTGGCGCATACCCATCATGCGGTCGCGACGCTTAATCTTTTGCTGGCGTTTTCGATCGGGATCACTACTGGAACGCGGATCGGCCTCAGAAGGGATTTTACCCCGGGCAACAATCTCTGCAAAAGTATAACGGGTTAACAGCCGTGAAGTGTCAATCCAGGCTTTACCTCCCGGCCACCCTTTAACATTAGGGGGAAAATAAGGGAGCTGTCCCATCAGATTCAATGCAAAAAGATAAAATTCCGGATGGTCATTTTCAATTTCAAGAACACGTGCTGTACCCACCAACAGTTGTACCGGGCTTTTGATCTGCGTGCCCACATTTTTTGCCTGATAAAATTCAGGGTGGGTGAAGATCTTTTTTAACAAAGGTTTTATTTCGTAATCGTTATCACGAAACTCATCGGCCAGTGATTGAATCAGTTCTGAAGATGCCTGAACACCCAGAAAATCCAAAATTTTGCCGGTAATAAATTTTGCGCAGGCGGGCTGGTCAAGAATTATGTCGACAATATCATCTCCATCAAAATTTCCTGTTTTTCCCAGAAAAGTTTTGTCCCCATAGTCATGGTGTCGTCGTGCAAAACGAAATTTTTTATGGGTGGCAGTGTAGCCGGTCAAAGCCCTGGCTGCTTCTTTCACATCCTTTTCAGTATAATTTCCTCGTCCAAGAGAAAAAAGCTCCATTAATTCACGGGCGAGATTTTCATTGGGATGTCCTTTCCGATTTTGATTGTTATCAAGATAGCGCAACATGGCTGGATCGTGAACGATGCCATGTAAAAGATCGCGAAAATTTCCAAGAGCATTTTCATGCAAAAATTTGAGTTGCAGAAAAATAAAAGGTGGGAACTTAACCTTTTGCACACTGGTGGCGAAATGACCATGCCAGAAAAAAGTCATCTTTTCCCGAAGCATTGCTGCTGGCGTAGAAGTTCGGATCATATTTTGGATCCATTCCATCTGAAGCTCGTGAATCCGTTGCCGATTCTTACGCTGGAATTGCCGGCGTTCTTCCCTGGACATACGACCTCGAAATCGGAACCCCTCCTGGTATTCAGACAACCATTCCGGTTCTTTTATTCGGGAATCCGTGTCTTTAAAAAGATGTGCAATGGTAAAATCCAGCCCGGCATTTGCAAAGGCATCCAGTTCGGATGCTTTGCCGCCGAAGCCTGCACGATTGAGCAAATGCCGGGCTGTCTCCCAGGACCAATTTATCTTATTATTTGAACTTACTGTTTTCATAATCTCTCATCTTTTTGCTGAAACAAACTCAATTACTAAAAAGATTCCCCCCACAATGACCGTCACCTTTGCTTTTTCAAACTACTTTGCAACTTGAAACACTCAAAAATTCAAACTCCAAAATCAAGCAGCTCCCTGTTCCCTGACTTT